>DASSUE010000049.1:0-5177 GCA_035707305.1 Gemmatimonadales bacterium | reverse complement strand
AGACCCTGCTGCAGCTCGCCGACACCCACCTGTACCGCGCCAAGACGGACGGACGGAACCGGTTTCGGGATTGAAAAACCGCCGCTGCCCGCGCTGCCACAGCCACTTCGCCGCGCCGGCCCGCTTCTGCCCCACCGACGGTACGCCGCTGGTAGAGGTATCCCCGGTCGAGGAAGCGACCGGGGGGGGCAGGGGCGGGGGCGGGGGTGGGCAGGAATCGACCGGGACGGCGGCCGGCCGGGCCTCGCCGGCAGCGAGCCTCACCGGGCAGCTGGTCGATGGCCGCTACCGGGTGCTGCGGCGGCTGGGCGAAGGCGGGATGGCGTACGTCTACCTGGCGGACGACGAAGAGCGCGGGGCGCAGGTGGCCGTGAAGATTCTCACGCCCCGTTTGAGTCGCGATCCCGGATCGGTCGAGCGCCTGCGCCGCGAAGCCTCGATCGCCATGCGGCTGAACCATCCCAACGTCTGTCCCATCCTGAGGGTCGGCGAGACCGCCGACAAGTTGATGTACCTCGTCATGCCGTACCTCCCCGGCGAGCCGCTGAGCGAGGCGGAGAACCGGCGCGGGCCGTTTCCGGTGGCCGAGGGTATCGCTCTGCTGGTGCAGGTGTGCCGGGGCCTGCAGCACGCCCACGCGCTGCAGGTGGTCCACCGCGACCTCAAGCCGGAGAACGTGATGCTGGTACCGGATGAGACCAGCCCGTTCGGCCGGCGCGCCGTCGTGATGGACTTCGGCTTGGCAAAGGAGCGGCGCGCCGATCCCGAGATCGCCAAGCTCACCCAAACCGGGATCGTGCTGGGCACGCCGGAGTTCATGAGCCCGGAACAGATCCGCGGCAAGCCGCTCGATGGTCGCAGCGACGTGTACGCGGTGGGGGTGTTGGCGTTCGAGATGTTCACCGGGAAGCTGCCGTTCGAGGGACGCAATCCCCAGGAGGCAATGCTCGCCCGGCTCAAGTCGCAGCCGATGCGGCTGCGCGCCGTGCGGGAGGACCTGCCTCCCAAGCTCGAGTCCGTCATCATGAAGACGCTGTCGGTGCTGCCCGAAGACCGATACTCCTCGATGATGGACCTGGCCGCCGCGCTGGAGTCGGTCGGTGGAAGTGGAGTGCTGGCGAGGCTATTCGGGCGCTGAGATCCTGCGACTACTATCGGTGCAGACGTCACCCCTGGGCGTGCCGGCAATCCACCGGCTGGGCATGCCGGCAATCCACCGGCGCAGCACCGCAATGCGTTCGTCGGTGAGCGCGGTCAGGGCTTGGGCCCGGCAGATGGGATAGGAGGTGCCGTAAGACCCAGGGTTTGATGGGTAGAGAGCGCTCAGATGGGCATCGCCATACGCAAGCCACGCGCGCTGTGACTGCCGCAGCGTGCGGACGAACATCGTGGCCTGGCGGGAGGCCGCGAGGCCCTGGCGATAGAGGCGATTCAGCTCGGCATCGCTCGCCTGAAAGGCCGCCAGGAATGATCCGACTTGCTGTGCCTCGGCGGACGGCGTCCCGAGAAAAGCTACTGACAACGCAAGCCAGCAGCACTATGTCCAGCGCATCGTTCCTCCGATCATCCCGCGTTCGTGCCCTCCAGACGTTGAAACCGCCGCATGAATCCACGATCGATGTGATTCTTGAGGCGCATCCCCCACGATGACCACACGGCCCAGCGATCGTACCACACGATGGCCCGCCCGTCGCCCGTGTTGAGCAGCGCCAGAAACCGCGGTTGGGGACGATACGTCGCGTCGGCACGGCCGCCCTGCGCCGCGGAAAGGAGGTTCCGCGCCAGCACCGGCCCCTGGCGCACCGCATAGACACCTGCCTTCGGCGTAGTGGGATGGGCCGCCGGCGACGCGACATCTCCCGCCGCGAACACGGCGGAGTCGCCGGTGGACTGCAGCCGGTCGTTCACCAGCAGGAACCCGCGACCACTCAGCGGCAGGCCGCTCGCGCGGAGGAGATGCGATGGGGCCGCACCCGTGGCCCACACGACCATGTCGGCCGACAGCGGCTCGCCGGCTTCGAACCGAACCGCGTCTGCAAGCACCGAAGCCACTCGGTAGCCCAGCTGTAACGCGACACCGTGCGCTCCAAGAGCGCGCCGCACCACGCGTTCCGCGGCAGCGAAGCGTCCGCCAAGCAAACGGGGCTCGGACTCCACCAAGGTCACACCGGCGCGCGGTCGATCCAGCGCCATGAGCCGCGCACGTGTATTCAACGCCAACTCGACCCCGGCCGCCCCGCCGCCGACGACCACGACGCGCGGATCGTCCCGCTGTCGGGCGATGCGCTCGAGTCCCGATACAACTTCCACCGCCCGACTGATCGGCTTTACTCGAACCGCATGTTCGGCCACGCCGGGCAGATTCTCTCCTTCCACCGCCGATCCGGTAGCCACCGACAGCACGTCGTACGGAAGCGCCCGCCCGTCGCTCAGGGTGATCCGGCGCCGATCCGGCTCGATGCGCACGACCTCGCCGACCAGAAATGTGACCCCCGCCCGGCGAGACATCGCGGCGAGATCGAAGCTCAGCTCCCCTATCTCGTAGCGCCCCCCGATGAGGCCGGGGACCATCCCGGAGTAAGCCTGCTGTGCCCCGAGCGACACCAGGGTCACATCAAGCGCCGTTGGGCGTCGTCGTGCCAAGGCCTCCAGCACAAAGAGGTGCGCATGACCCCCGCCGGCCAGGACCAGTCGGCTCATGCCGGTGACGCGGCCAAAATTGCAGCCAGGCCTGCTAACCCGGCGGAACGTCGGTCAGAATGACGCTCGTAAGTCGGCACGCACACTGCATATACGCGCGGCAGGTTCCGATCGGGTGCCCGGTCGGGGGAACCGTAACAACGCGCAACCTTCAGGAGGAAGTACCATGTCGGTTTATTTGACCACTCGGCGTTCGGCCGATCCACTTCAGGGGCTCCGTCGCCTCAACTCGATCCTGGACGATGCGTTCACGGCCTGGCCGTTCCAGCGGGACGAGAACGGCGCGCTGACGGCCGCCTGGACTCCGGCGGTCGATGTGTTCGAGGATAAGGATTCCGTGAAGATCGTCGCCGAGCTTCCGGGCGTGAAGCCCGAGGACGTAAAGCTCTCCATCGAAAACAACGTCCTCACCCTGCGCGGCGAGAAGAAGCAGGTGGCCGAGGAGAAGACCGAGCGGGTGCACCGGTACGAGCGCGCTTACGGCTCGTTCGAGCGGTCGTTCGCGCTGCCGAACTCGGTGGACGCGGACCGGGCCGAGGCTGGCTACGACGCCGGACTGCTCACGATCCATCTGCCGAAGGCCGAGCGGGCGCGTCCCCGCGAGATCGAAGTCAAGGTCGGCTGATCCGCGGCGCTCGTAGCGGAATCACACGCCCCCGGACCCAACCGGGGGCGGCGTTTTTTCGTTATCCGTAGCACTACGGAGCGCACTCCGGGCCGGCGCGGATTGCCCGCCGGGCCAGGGGTGCGTAGCGTACGAGCATGTCCCGGGGACCGGATCTCCATGTGGTTGGCGTCAGCCATCATACGGCGGAAGTCGCCATCAGGGAGCGACTTGCGCTGTCGACCGAGGAGATTGCTCGCTGCCTTCAAGCCGAGGCGACCGCGGGCCGATCGCTCGTGATCCTTTCCACCTGCAACCGCCTCGAGTTTTACTGGTGGGGCAGTGCCGATCGCGAACCGGAGTTTCGTCGGTTCGCCGCGGAACGCGCGGTCTCGCTCGACCCCACGCTGTGCTACCGGCACGACGGGGAGCCTGCGGTCCGCCATCTGTTCAGGGTTGCCGCAGGGCTCGATTCGCAGGTGATGGGGGAAGTGGAGATCCTGGGTCAGATCCGCCGTGCCCATCGGCTCGGCGCCGCGGCCGGCGCCAGCAGATGGGAGATGGATCTCGCATTTGCCGCGGCGGTGACAGCCGGCCGCCGGGCACGGCGACACAGCGTGCTGGGCCGCCATCCCGCATCGGTGAGTGACGCGGCAGTCCAGCATGCCGCACGCTGCGTGGGCGGCTCCCTCGCCGGCTCCTCGGTACTGGTGCTGGGAGCCGGCGAAGCCGCGGTCGGTGTGTTGCGGGCTCTCGAAATGCAGGGCGGAGCGGCACGCGTGACGCTCTCGAGCCGCCGCACCGAGCGGTGCCGGGCGCTCGCCGCCTCGGTGCCGCGGGCGAACGCTGTCGCCGCTGACTGGAGCAGCCTGGGGGAGGAACTCGCGCGCGCGGACGTCGTGGCCGCGGCCACCGCATCGCGGAGGCCGGTGCTCGACGCTGGCGCGCTGGCGGAGGCCGTCCGCGGCCGAAACCAGCATTTCGGGCTAGTCGTGCTCGACCTGGGCGTTCCGCGCAACGTCGCCGTCGCCGCCCGCGACATTCCCGGCGTCCGCCTGTTCGACCTGGACGATCTCCGGCTGCAGCACTGCCCGGCGACGGGGCTCAACGCGCCGGCGCTGGATGCGGTGACCCACACGCTCGAGCGCGAATTGGAGCATTACGACCGCGCACTCAGGCGTCGTGATGCCGCCGCCGAGCTCGCCGAGCTTCATCGGCTCGGCGCCGTCCTCGCTCGGGAGGAGGCCGAGCGCGCGATCGCGGAGTTGGGCACGATCCCCGAGGAGCACGGCGAGGTGGTGCGGCGGATGGCGGAACGGCTGACCCGCCGGCTCCTGTACCCGGCCAGCCGAACCCTGCGAAGCCGCTAGCGGACCAGGGACGCAACCGCGCCGCGCGAAGCGGGCAGTTTGCGGCATTGCGGATTTTCACAGCCGGCGCAGCGAAGCAAGTACTGCGAGCTGTATCGGGCTCCGCTCTCCAGATGCTCACCGACGATGTCCGCCAGGGCATCGAGGAAGACCGCCCGGTCGTTCAGGGCCGGCGCCCGCTTGTACGAGCTGATTCCCACTTCCTTCGCCAGATGGCCGTATTCACGATCGAGCTCCGACAGCGTTTCGATGTGATCGGTCGTGAAGGCGATGGGCACCACCAGCACACGCTTGTGGCCCCGCTCGCCAAGGCGACGAATCACGGCCTCGGTGCTGGGACCCAGCCAGCGGAGTGGCCCCACTTCGGACTGATACGCCAGGATATAGGGATTGGAGAATCCGAGGTGCTCCATCACGCGATGCACGGACGCACCCACTTCCTGGGGATATGAATCGCCCCGATCGATGACGTTGAGCGGGAGCGAGTGGGCGCTGAACAAGAG
>DASSUE010000048.1:0-5185 GCA_035707305.1 Gemmatimonadales bacterium | reverse complement strand
GTGCGGCGGCCGCCCGCGCGCTCGCGAACCACCCGGGCCACCGCGGCGAGGATGTGCTCCTCCGAGGCATCATGCACCGTGTGGGTGGCGTCCAGCCTGAGGCCGTCCAGGTGGTACTCATCGATCCAATGCGCGGCGTTGACGAGGTAGTACTCGCGCACCGGGCCGGAGCCATCGCCGTCGAAATGCAGCGAATCGCCCCACGGCGTGGCGTACCGATCCGTGAAATAGCCGTCCGAGAACTCGCGGAGATAGTTCCCGTCGGGTCCCAGATGGTTGTAGACCACATCGAGGATCACCCCGAGGCCGACTGCATGAGCGCGGTCGACGAAGGCTCGGAAGTCGTCGGGCCGGCCGTACAGCCGGGTGGGTGCGAACAGGTTGACGCCGTCGTATCCCCAGCCGAACCGTCCGGGGAAATCGGCCGCCGGCATGACCTCGAGCAGCGTGACGCCGACGTCCGCCAGCGCCGGGAGCAGCTCGGTCGCCGCCGCCCAGGTGCCTGCTCGGGTAAACGTCCCGATGTGCATCTCGTATACGACCTGACTTTTCCGCGGCGCGCCCCGCCATCCCACGTCGGACCAGCGGAACGTGCCCGGGTCGATCACCTCCGACCAGCCGTGCGGGCCGTCGGGCTGGAAGCGCGACGCGGGGTCCGGCACCATCGTGCCGCCGCCAAGCTGGAACCGGTAGCGGGTGCCGGCGGACGCGTCCGTGACCAGGCCTTCGAAGTAGCCGTCCGCGGAGCGCGAGAGTGGTGTGGCGCCGCCGGTCTCGAGCACGACGTCGACATGTGCGTGTCGCGGCGCCCAGACCCGGAAGTGCGTCCCGTCCGCCCGCACCTCGGCGCCGATCGGGAGCCGACGTTCGATCCTCGCAGACACCTGCAGGTTCCCCCTCATTCCCGAAGAATAGTCTGCCAGGTGGCGCTAACTTCCGTGCACCGCCTTCCGGAGCCCGTATGAGATACCTTCCTGGCCGAGACGTATGCCACTGAGCGGCTGAAGGTGCTCGCGGTCTGGAGCTCGTTCCAGGACGACGATCTTCCGGTGCGTCCTCACGGGGCCAACCGGCGCGGCCGCAGCGTGCTGGAACAGATGATTCACCAGTGCGTGAGCGAGAACCTGTGGTTCCGGGACAAGCTGGGGATCGATGTCAGCGCTCCGCCGCTGCCGGCGCGGGAAACGAGAATCGATTTTCTGGAACGGTACGCCGAGGACTCCGGGCGCCGGTCCGCCGCGCTCGGGGCGACGGACGACGAATGGTGGGAGGCCGTCGTGCCGTTCTTCCAGACCAGGCGAAGCCGGGCGTGGATCGTGGTGAGGCGCGTGGCGCGCACGGCGCACCACCGCGGACAGCAGGCCGCTATGCTGCGAATGCTCGGGCGCAGCCTGCACAGCACCTACGGCCCCACGGCGGACACCGGCGGCCTGATGCAGCACCGCGCGCCGACGATCTACCCGTATCCCGACGCCGACGCGTTGCTCCGGGGCGAGCGCGCCGGCGGCCGGAAGGCCGCGCTTCCGGGCCCGGGTGGTCACCCCGTCACTGAACGAGGTTAGCTGTCGCATGAGGGCGATCCGGATCCACCAGCACGGCGGGCTCGACGTGCTCCAGTACGACGACCTTCCCATCCCGATTCCCGGCCCCGGCCAGGCGGTGGTGCGGATCGATGCTGCCGGAGTCAACTTCATCGACATCTACCACCGCACCGGGCTCTACAAGGTGCCGCTCCCTTGCACCCTCGGTGTGGAGGCGGCGGGCACGGTCGAGTCGGTGGCATCCGACGTCACGCTGGTTCGGCCACGCGACCGCGTCGTCGTTTACACCGGCCAGCCCGGTGTGTGCGCGGAATACGCCGCTATCCCGGCGGACAAACTGGTCAAGCTTCCCGATGGCCTGGACGTGCGGCTGGCTGCAGCCGTCTTCCTGCAGGGCATCACCGCGCACTATCTGGCGTTCAGTACCTATCCGCTCAAGCCGGGCGATACCTGTCTGGTTCACGCGGCGGCCGGAGGCCTGGGGCTGCTGCTCTGTCAGATCGCAAAACGGCGCGGTGCTCGGGTGATCGGCACGGTCTCGAGCGAGGCCAAGGCACGCCTGGCGCGCGAGGCCGGCGCCGACGACGTCATCATCTATACCGAGCAGGATTTCGAGGCGGAAACCAAGCGGATCACGGGCGGGGTCGGCCTCCAGGTAGTCTACGATTCCGTGGGCCGGACCACGTTCGACAAGGGGCTCAATCTGCTGGTCCGCCGCGGAATGATGGTGCTGTGTGGGCAGTCGAGCGGGCCGGTGCCGCCGTTCGACCTGCAGGTTCTGAATCAGAAGGGATCGCTCTACGTGACGCGTCCGACGCTTGGCCACTACATCGCGACGCGGGACGAGCTGCTCGCTCGCGCAACCGACGTGCTCGGCTGGGTGGTGGAGGGCTGGCTCCGGGTCCGGATCGACCGGGAGTACCCGCTCCGGGACGCGGCCGACGCGCAGCGGGATCTGGAAAGCCGGAAGACGACTGGGAAGCTGCTGCTGATCCCGGCGCACGGCTAAGTTTGTCGTCCCATGCGCCTCAATCCCTTCCGCGCGCTGCGCCCTCGGCCCGATGTGGCCGCCCAAGTGGCCGCAGTGCCCTACGACGTGGTGAGTCGGGACGAGGCGGCGGCGCTGGCCGACGGCAATCGCTACAGCTTTCTCCACGTCGGCCGATCGGACATCGATCTGCCGCCGGACACCGATCCTCACGACGACAGGATCTACGCGGCGGCCCGGGCCGCGCTCGATCGCTTCATCGCAGAGGGCATCCTGGTGCGCGACGAGCAGCCCGGCCTCTTCCTATACCGCCAGGAGATGCAGGGGCGCTCGCAGACCGGCATCGTGGGCTGCGTCCACGTGGACGACTACGAGCATGACGTCATCCGGAAACACGAGAAGACCCGGAAAGACAAGGAAGACGACCGCACCCGGCACGTGCTGACGCTCAACGCCAACGCAGAGCCGGTGTTCCTGACTTATCGGCCCCGGGTCGCGCTCGACGATCTCACGCGGTCGGGTACCGCGGGCGAGCCGCTGTACGACTTCACGGCACCGGATGGCGTGCGGCATACCGTGTGGCGCGTGGGCGAACCGGCGGCCTGGGTCCGCGCCTTCGCTGCGGTCCCGATCGCGTACGTGGCCGACGGCCACCACCGCTCCGCGAGCGCGTGGCGGGCTGGGCGCGTGCGGAAAGCAATGAATAGGGCCCACCGCGGGGACGAGGAGTACAACTGGTTTCTCGCGGTGTTGTTTCCATCGAGCCAGCTGCGCATCCTGCCCTACAACCGGCTGGTGCGTGACCTCAACGGTCTGAGCGCGGCGGCCTTCGCGGAGCGCCTGCGTGGGGTCGGGCAGCTGGAGCCGACGACCGAGCCGACGCCGTCGTCGCCCCGAACCTTCGGGCTCTTCTTCGACGGCCGCTGGCACCGCCTCACGCTGAGCCCCAGCACCGTCGACGGCACCGACCCCATCGGCTCCCTGGACGTGAGCCTGCTGCAGGACCGGTTGCTGGGACCGGTGCTCGGTCTCGGCGATCCACGAACCGACCAACGGATCGACTTCGTGGGAGGGATCCGTGGAACCGCGGAGCTGGAGCGGCGGGTGCGATCGGGGGAGATGGCCCTCGGCGTGGCGATGTATCCGACCACGCTGGACCAGCTGATGGCCGTTGCCGACATCGGGGCCATCATGCCGCCCAAGAGTACCTGGTTCGAGCCCAAGCTTCGGAGCGGGCTGTTTGTTCACGAACTCGACTAGCGACCCCGGGCTGTTGCCGGAACCTCATGAAAGTCCTGATCGCAGACAAATTCGAGAAGGTCGGCATCGACGGCCTCAAGGAGCTCGGCTGCACGGTCATCTCGCAGCCCGATCTCACCGCCGAGACGCTGCCGACGGCACTCACGGAGCACGACCCGAACATCCTGATCGTGCGGAGCACCAAGGTCACGGCCGATGCGCTCAAGGCGGGTCCGAGTCTCGCGCTGGTCATCCGTGCCGGCGCCGGCATCGACACCATCGCCGTCGATGCCGCGTCTGACCTCGGCATCTTCGTGTCCAACTGCCCCGGCAAGAACTCGGTGGCGGTGGCCGAGCTGGTGCTCGGCCACCTGCTGAACTGCGACCGCCGCATCGCCGACCAGACGGCGGACCTCCGGGCTGGCAAGTGGAACAAGGCCGAGTACTCCAGAGCCCGCGGACTCCACGGACGCACCCTTGGGATCGTGGGATTGGGCCAGATCGGACGGGAGATTGCGGCGCGGGCCAAGGCGTTCGGGATGCATGTGGCCGCGTGGTCTCGCAACCTGACCCACGAGGACGCCGACCGGCTGGGGCTGCGCTATTGTCAGACCCCGCTCGAGGTGGCTCGAATCAGCGACGCCGTGTCCATCAACGTGGCCGCAAACGCGGACACCAAGCATCTCGTGAACGCGGAATTCCTCGCCGCGATGAAGCCGGGGGCCTATCTCATCAACACCGCGCGCGGGAGCGTCGTGGACGAGGCGGCGCTGATCGAGGCGATCGCCAAACGCGGACTCCGCGCCGGGCTCGACGTCTTTCAGAACGAGCCGGCTGCGGGCAGCGGCACCTGGGACAGCGCGCTGGCGAAGTCGCCCGGGGTGTACGGGACCCACCACGTGGGCGCCAGCACCGACCAGGCGCAGGTCGCGATCGCGCACGAGACCATCCGGATCGTGCAGGAGTTCGTGCTGGACGGCAGCGTCCCCAACTGTGTGAATCGGCTGGCCAAGAGCGCCGCGACGCATATCCTGGCCGTGCGCCACCGCAACCGTCCCGGCGTGCTCGCGGACGTGTTTCGCATCCTCGCCGACCGCGCCATCAACGTCGAGGAAGTGGAAAACATCATCTATCACGGCGCGCATGCGACGCTCGCGCGCATTCACCTCGACAGCGGGCCCGGCGCCGACGCCCTGGAGGCGGTGCGGCGGGCCAACGACAACATCATCAGCGTCGAGCTGACCATGATCGACGGGAGGAAGTAGGTGAGCGACCGCATCTACAACTTCAGCGCGGGCCCAGCCACGCTGCCGGAGCCGGTGCTGAAGCAAGCGCAACAGGACATCTGGAACGTCGCCGAAAGCGGCATCGGCGTCCTGGAGCACAGCCACCGCGGCAAGGTGTTCGACAAGATCGC
>DASSUE010000047.1:0-2925 GCA_035707305.1 Gemmatimonadales bacterium | reverse complement strand
CTGGCCATGACGTTCTTTTCGACGCCGGAGCGGATCGAGATCGGCGGGGTTCCGTTCGTCTCCAGCCATGAGAAGCCCACCCGACGCGACGGTCTGATCTACTACCGGCGCGTGGCCGAGCACTATCGGCTGGACATCCGGCCGGGCGAGAACGTCACCGCGGTTACGCGGCGGGACGACGGCCGATTTCAGGTCGCAGTGCGCCGGCCGCACGACTCCACGGCGTATCTGACCGAGGCGATCGTGTTCGCCACCGGCTATTTCGACAACCCGAATCTGCTCAACATTCCGGGCGAGGACCTGCCGCACGTCGAGCACTACTTCACCGAGGGACACCACTATTGGCGTCGCAAAGTAATTGTGATCGGGGCGGGAAACAGCGCGGTGGATGCCGCGCTCGAGTGCTGGCGGGCGGGAGCGGACGTCACCATCGTGCACTTCGGCGAATCACTCGACCGCAGCGTGAAGGCGTGGGTTCTTCCCGATATCACCAACCGGATCAAGGAAGGCAGCATCGCGGTCCGATGGCGGTCGCGGGTGCGCCACATCACTCCGCTTCACGTCGAAATCACGACGGACGGGCGTACGGAGCCGGAGCTGCTGCCTGCCGACTCGGTGCTGGCGATGACCGGGTATCACGCCGATACCGGCATCCTTCGCGGCCTGGGCGTCCCGGTGAATCCCGACAGCGGCATTCCGGCGCACGATGAGCGCACGATGGCCACGCCGGTCGAAGGTTGCTACCTGGCGGGCGTGATTGCCAGCGGCAACGATGCCAACCGCCTGTTCATCGAGAATGCTCGCGGGCACGGCGAGCTGATCGTGAGCGACCTGCTGCGACGACGCGAGACCGTGGCGGCTACGACCGAGCGCCGGAAGAACCGGAAGGCACGCGCGTAGCGAGGCCGGTTCTCAGGCCGCGTTGACCACGACGCGGCCGTCCCAGTCGTCCATCATCCGCACGAAGGCCTGGGCGATCATCGGGTCGAACTCCATTGCTGCCCGAGCCCGAATGTAGTCTAGGGTCGGCCGCGATTCCCACGCATCGCGATACGGGCGGTTGGTCCGAAGTGCGTCATACACGTCGCACACATGGACCAGTCGGCTGGCGTACTCGGCGGCGCGCGGGAAGTGGAGCTTGGGATAGCCGCCGCCATCGATCATCAAGTGATGCTCGTAGGCCACCGCGGCGGCCAAGTCCAGATCGTCGTCTCGGCCGAGGATGATCCGCGCGCCCTCGACCGGATGCCGCATGACCACACGCCGCTCGGCGGAGGTCAGCTTTCCCGGCTTCACCAGGATCTCGTGAGGAATCCGGATCTTCCCGAGGTCGTGCAGCAACCCCGCGAGCCCGATGCTCCGGACTGCCGCCGGCCCCAGCTCGAGATATTCAGCCAGCGCCATGGCGAGCACGGCGACATTCATCGAGTGCGTCGTCGTGTACTGGTCGAACTCCTTGAGCTCAAGCAACGGAAGCACGATCGCCTGGTCCGCATGCATTGCCAGTGAGAGCGACCGGACCACCGCCTCGGCTTCGGCCAGCGGGAGATCGGCGCCCGCGCCGACCTCCCGGTGCAACCAGCCCACCGCGTCGCGCTCCTCCCGCAAGGCGAACGACAGCGTCGCGAGCGGCAACGACTCGCTCGTCAGCTGACGCCCGTCCGGCCGCACCCGGAGTTGACCCCAGCGGATGTTGCTGAGTCCCATCTGCCAGACTTCGCAGGTCTCGGTCGACCGCCAGCCGAAACGTGCGGCGAGGTGATCCAGAAATCGTTCCATCTCGTCGGCCGGTACGGGGCCGGCGAACTCCAAACGCTGCACGCCGGCGTCGGCCAGTCGCTGGCCCCATTCCCAGGCGCCGAGCTCGTGCAGGGGATCGGATCCGAAGAGCACCTCGCCCGGAAGAAACGTGAACTGGGGCTGAGGGTGAGTCTCTTGGAGCTCACCCAGCCGGTCCGTCGCCGTTTCGACGCTCCGCCGCGCCGCCGGGTGGGCTTCGCCGTACAGGCTCAGGTTGCTCAACGCCTGCGAAAACGCGGTCAGGAAGCGTACGGCGCTGCTCATACGCCGCCTGCTCGTGCGGGCGCGCCCGAGCCCGGCCAACGTGCCGAGCTGACGACGATTGATCTCACGGTGGACCAGGCTTTGTGCAACCGGGACCGCATTAGTCGACGAAGCGCGCGATCGATCCGAACCGGGGGCCGGCGCCCCAGTGCGCGAAACGCGCGGGCACGTACGTCGGGATCTCGGCGGCGGTCTGCGGCGATAGCTTCGAGCGCCGCAACCGCGCCCGGCGGGCACTGCGACCGCGCTCCGGCCAACGCGAGCATGAGCACCCGTCCATCGGGATCGCGAAGCCCGGCCACGATCGCCGCTGCGCGGTTACCGGGGCTGCTGAGCGACAGCTTGAGCGCCTCCCGCCGGATCGCCGGCTCCGCATGGTTCTGCAACTCGAGCGGCGAAAAGTCCGCCGGACACGTGCCGATGCGGTGGATGAGCACCAGCAAGTTCCGCTGCAGGTGCCAGTGCGAGTCAGGCATCCGCCGCGCGGCGCTCGCGGCTGCCGCCGGCCCCAGCCCGGCAAGCACTCCGAGCAGCCACGCGCGCGTCGGTCGATCCTGGGTTTCGCCTAACTGGTCCAAGAGCGGCTCGATCGCCCGCTCGCCCAGGCGGGCGGTGAACATCGCCACGAGATCGCGGTCCAGCGGGACCGACTCTAGCGCCGCCCGGAGCCGGTCAGCCGTCACCACCCGTTGCCAGATGGGCTCGAGCGCGGTACGCCGACGGGGCGCGGCTCGGAGTATCTGAAGCACCCGTTCCATCCGGCCGCGGGCCACCAGGCGATCGATCGCGTTGAGCACCCGTGGACCGCAGGACCCGACCTCCACGCCCATCTGGAGAATGATCTCCGGATCCGCCTCGGCC
>DASSUE010000046.1:0-6998 GCA_035707305.1 Gemmatimonadales bacterium | reverse complement strand
AAGCGCCGCATGCGCTGCAGAAGTTGCCGGTCGGCGCCGGGGCCCTGCACGACGGGCAGTAAGGGATGGTTGGCGAGGTCACTGGCGAGTGGTCAGCAGATCCGAGGGAGCTGGTCACCGGGCAGCATGTCGACGATTCGCGAACCGCCCAGCTGGGTGCGGAGGACGACCAGGCGTGGATGGGCGTCGGTAACGCACCCGATCCGGCACGCGCTCGCCCCCAAGGGGTGCGATCGGAGTGCCACGAGCGCGGCCTCGGCGGCGTGGTCGGACACCAGTGCAACGAGCACGCCCTCATTGGCCACATACAGCGGATCGAGGCCCAAGATCTCACAGGCCGCGGCGACTGCCGCGGGAATCGGGAACAGCTGCTCCTCGAGCCGGATGCCAGTGCCCGACGCCGCCGCGATCTCGTTCAGCGCACTGGCGACGCCCCCTCGGGTCGGGTCTCGGAGGACATGCACCTCCGCTCCGACTGCCGCCCGGAGCCGCTCGACGAGCGGGGTGAGGTTGGCCGAGTCACTGGTAAGCTCGGTCTCGAGAGCGATCCCCTCCCGCGCCGCCATGATCGCCATCCCGTGGCGTCCGATCGGCCCACTGATCAACACCACGTCACCTACGCCCGCCCGGTCGGGAGCGGGTCGGAACGCGACGTCGAGCAGTCCGATGCCAGTTGTTGTGATGTACAGACCGTCGGCTTTCCCGCGGTCGACCACCTTGGTATCGCCGCTTACCACGGTGACGCTCGCCGCCGCCGCCGCCGCCGCCATCGCATCCAGCACCCGGTCCAGCAGCTCGAACTGGAGCCCCTCTTCGAGCACGAACGCGGCGGCGAGGTATTCCGGCCGCGCCCCCATCATGGCCAAGTCGTTGAGAGTCCCATGCACCGCGAGGGACCCGATGTTGCCGCCAGGGAACTCGAGCGGGCTCACGACGAAAGTGTCGGTGGACACCGCGACGGTCTCTCCCCGAACCGGGACGACTGCGGCATCATCCAGCCGGTCCAGATAGGGGTTGCCGAAGCGAGGAAGAAAGTGCTCTCGGAGTAGCTGCGCGCTGAGCTTACCGCCCGAGCCATGGCCGAGCTGAACCCGGCCGGCAGCAGCGAAAGGAACCGGACACTCGAGTCCGTAGGCGGGAGACGTCACCTGAGAGCCTCGCTGACGGCGTCGGCGCGCAAGCGTCCGTAGTTGTAGTACGCCGCACACGCGCCCTCGGACGAGACCATCGGTGCGCCCAGCGGGTGCTCGGGTGTGCAGCGAGTACCGAAGGCAGGGCACTGCCGCGGTTTCAGCCGGCCCCGGAGCACGTCACCGGCGCGACACTCACTCGCCTCGTCTACGCTGATCCCGCCCAAGCCGAATCGCAGCTCGGCGTCAAAGTCGGCGAACTCCTCCCGCAGGCTCAAGCCACTGAGCGGGATCTCGCCGATGCCGCGCCACTTACGATCCACAACTCGGAAAACGCGGGCCACCAGCTCACGCGCCGCGGGTGTGCCCTCCCGGCGGACCGACCTCACGTACTGGTTCTCGACCTCGTATCTCCCCGCCTCCAGTTGCCGCACCGCGAGGTAGATCCCTTCAAGGATGTCGATCGGCTCGAACCCCGTGACGACGATCGGCACCCGATAGTTGACCGCGATCGGCTCGTACTCCGTCCATCCCATCACCGTGCACACATGCCCGGCGGCGAGAAAGCCCTGGACCCGATTATCGGGGGCCTGAAGGATGGCGATCATCGCCGGGGGGACGGTCACGTGGGAGACCAGCATGCTGAAGTTTGGGACCCGAAGCATGTGCGCCCGCCACACCGCCATCGCGTTCGCCGGCGCGGTGGTTTCGAAGCCGACGGCAAAGAAGACGACCTGCTTGTCCGGGTGCTTCCGGGCCAGGGCGAGCGCGTCGAGCGGCGAGTAGACGACGCGGACCTGACCGCCCCGAGCGCGGACGGCCAGCAGGTCGCACTCGCTTCCGGGTACCCGCAACATGTCGCCAAACGAGGTGAAGATCACGTCGGGTCGTGACGCGAGGTGGAGCGCCTTGTCGATCTGCTCGAGCGGGGTCACGCAGACCGGACAGCCGGGGCCGTGTATCATCTCGACGGCGTCGCCCAGGAGCTCGCCGAGCCCCTGCTTCACGATCGTGTGGGTTTGGCCCCCACATACTTCCATGAGCACCCAGCGCCGGGTCGCGGTCTGGTGAATCCGTGCCCCCAGCGCCCGGGCGATCTCCGCATCGCGGTACTCGCTCAGGTACTTCACGGTATCTGCTCCCGGTCACCGAGGGTGGTCTCGGCAACCTCACGCAACCAGTCGAGCTCGTCCAGCTGACTCAGCTCGCGGAGCGCCTGGAAGGTTCGCCGCGCTTCCGCCTCGTCCACCAGGGAGATGGCGAACCCGACGTGCACGACGGCGTACGCACCGGGCGTTACCTGGTCGGCGACGTAGGCGAGGCACACCTCTCGGCGCACACCGCCAAAATCCACCAGCCCCATCGGAAGGCCGGCATCATCGTGGATCTCGAGCACTCGTCCGGGAATTCCGAGACACATAGCAACTCCTATCGTCCGGCAGCGAGCATCGCGGCGGCCACGGCGGCCTGCCCGAAACTCACCGCCCCGTCGTTCGGGCTGAGCTTGCGAGGCACGAGCACCCGGAGGCCCCGCTGTTCAAGTGCAGCGACTACGGACGCGAGCAGCAGGGCGTTCTGGAACACCCCGCCGCCGAGTGCAACTGTCTTTAGCTGCGCCTGCTCAGCGAGGTGAGCCGCTGCGTCGACCGCCGCACTCGCCACGGCGGCGTGGAACCCGGCGGCTAAGGTCGCCAAAGGTTCGCCCCGCTGGCGTGCCGCGCCGAGCGCGGCCAGCAGGGGCACCGGGTCGAGGACGAGCACGCCATCGCCGTTCGTAACCATCGGAAAGGGCAGCACCACGCCGGTGGAATCTCCCGCCAGCGCTTCGAGCTCCATCGCAGCCTGGCCTTCGTACTGAGACGTCCGACGCACACCGAGGACCGCCGCAGCGGCGTCGAACAGCCGGCCCATCGACGAGGCAAGGGGTGCGTTGAGCCGGCGGTCGATCTGGCGCTCCGCAACCGACCGCTCCATCGGCCGGATCCCCTCAAATGCCGCTGGGAACGATCGAGCCAGTGTTGGCTCGAGGGAGAGATAGCCGAGCGCGACCCTCCACGGTGCTCGGGCGGCCGCGTCGCCACCGGGCAGGGGGACGTAGCGCAGGTGGCCGACCCGCCGGTAGCCCCAGAGATCGGCCAGCAGCAGTTCGCCGCCCCAAATGGCGCCATCATCACCGAACCCGGTCCCGTCGAAGGCCAGACCGATCACCGGTCCGGTCTCTCCGTGCTCCGCCAGCACTGCGGCAATGTGCGCGTGATGATGCTGCACCGGGAGGACGCGATCGACGTCGAGGGCCTCGGCAATCCGGGTGGAGAGATAGCCCGGGTGGAGGTCCCGCGCAGCGACCGCGGGCTCGATTCGAAACAGCGCCCGATAGCGCCGGAGCACCGCATGGAACCGGTTCAGACCCTCGAGGGATTCGAGGTCGCCCAGGTGTGGACTCACGAAGGCGCGGTTACCGGTCGCGAGCGTGAAGGTGGACTTGAGGTGGGGACCGACGGCCACGATTGGACGTGGGGCTGCCACCGGGAGGTCCAGCGGGGCCGGAGCGAGGCCGCGCGCCCGACGAAGCAGTATTGGTTGCGATCTCGCCGCCCGGATCACCGAATCGTCGACCGGTGACACGATCTCCCGATCGTGCAGCAGGAAGCCGTCGCACAGCTCACCCAGCCGCTCGCCGGCCTCCTCGTTGGCGAACGCGAGGGGCTCCTCGCTCCGATTGCCGCTGGTCATCACCAGAGGGCGACGAACGAGATCCAGCAACAAATGATGCACTGGGGTTGACGCCAGGAGCACACCGATTTGCGCGAGTCCCGGAGCCACGGAGGGGGCCACATCCACGCTCGCCCGCCGCGCCATCAACACGATGGGGCGCTCCGCCGTGCGCAGCAAGGCCCGCTCCGTCGGGGTCACCACGCACAGCGCTTCCGCCTCGGCCAGCGTGCGCACCATCACGGCGAAAGGCTTGGCATCGCGCCCCTTCCGCTCTCGAAGGCGGCGCACCGCGGAATCCGACGTGGCATCGACCGCAAGATGGAACCCGCCGAGGCCGCGGAGCGCCAGAGTCCCGCTGGCGGACAGCAGGGCCGCTGCCGCGGTCATAGCGGCAGCATTGACAGCGTCGCGCCCGCTGTCGGCAGACCTGCCGAACCAGAGTGCCGGGCCACAGGCGGGACAGCTGTTGGTCTCGCAATGGTAGCGGCGGTCCCCTGGCGAGCCGTACTCCCGGGCGCACACCTCGCAGGAGGTAAACCGCCGCATGCTCGTCCGCTCCCGGTCGAACGGCATGGCCTCGATCACGCTATAACGCGGGCCGCAGTCGGTACAGGTGATGAACGGATAACGAAATCGGCGGTTGGCCGGATCGAACAGTTCGGCCTCGCAGGCCGAGCAGATTGCGACGTCGGGTGGCACGGGCGGGCAGCGATCGGGCTCATCGGAGCTCCCGAGGATTTCGAACACGTCGCGGCCCTCAAGCCCGCCCGGTTCGGCCTCGATGAAATCGATGCGGGCGAGCGGCGGCGCGCGATCCGTAAGCTCCCGCACGAACGCTGCGACCGACTCGGGTCCGCCTTCGACTGCAATTCGCACATCGCCGGCGGTATTGCGGACCCAGCCACTCACCGCGTGTTGCAGCGCGAGTCGGTGCACAAAGGGTCGGAACCCCACCCCCTGCACGATTCCGGTTACCCGGAGTCGCATGGCCGCGCGCGCAGCGGCGGGAAGGGCCATGCTCACGTCGCGCCCATGCGGGCGGTGACCCCGCGGAGGAAATCGAACCACTGGTCGAGCCCCTCGCCGGTGAGAGCCGAGATGAAGAAGAATCGGAGATCGGGGTTGACCTCGCGGGCGTACCGGACGGCGCGGTTCACGTCGAACGGCACGTATGGAAGCAAGTCGATCTTGTTCAGCACCGCGTAACGCGATTGGCGAAACATCTTCGGGTACTTGACCGGCTTGTCTTCACCTTCGGTCACCGAAAAGAGCACGACTTTGGCGTCCTCCCCCAGATCCCAGCTTGCCGGGCAGACCAGGTTCCCGACATTCTCGATGAACAGGACTCGGGTGCGATCCAGATCCAGTGCGTCGAGGGCGGTGAGCACCTGGCGGGCATCGAGGTGACAGGCGCCACCGGTGATGACCGCCTGAACCAGACGGGAGGTTCGCCGCGCGATCCGGTCGGCATCGTTTTGCGTCTGCACATCCCCGGTGACGACCGCGAGGCCGAGTTCCTCGCCGAGCACCTCGAGCGTCCGCTCGAGCAAGGTTGTCTTCCCCGAGCCCGGAGACGAGACCAGGTTCAGGGCAACTGTGCCCGCCCGAGCGAGCCGCTCCCGCACTTCCGCGGCGAGCATGTCGTTCTGTGCCATGACCCGCTCGCGGACGTCAATCGTCCGGACCGTCATCGTCGATCTCCAAGTAGCTTACCCGCAGGCCGTCACCGCCTGCCCGCGTGATCGCGGCTCGCGCGCCGCGGAACGGCGGCAGCGTGAGCAGCGTCTCGAGGCAGAATTCCAGGTTGGCCGCCTCGATCCCGGCGTCGTCGCCCACCTCCAGCCCGACGGTGACCAAACGAGGCGCCGCGTGGCCCGCACGCTCCTCAGCGATGCGACAGATCTCCATCGCGAGACTCAACTCATGCACAGGCCGGATCCTCGGCCGGGGAGCAAGGATGTCCCCACGCCTCGAGCTGCGACATCGCAAGGGCGACGACCTCATCGATCCGGTCTGCCAGGGCCGGAGTCAACTCGGTTCCCGGCTCCACCCGGGCGGGCTGCGCCCCTACGGCCGTAAGGTCGGCCGGGCTCGTGCCTCGCAGCAGCGCGACCGCCAGCATCTCCCGAAGGTCGATCTGGTGAGAAGAGAGCTTGAGCGATAGCTGGTGCGGCAAATCCGGTCCGCGCAACACGACGGGGGTGCCGGGCGCCGCGCCATGATCCACGGCATCGAGGAACAGCACTCGCTTGGCGTTCTCGATCAGGGGCAGGAGCCGTATCCCCCAGGTGCCTCCGTCGACCAACTCCACTTCCGGCGGTACCCGGCGGGAATCACGAAGCCGCTCCAGCACCGCCAGCCCGAAGCCGTCGTCTCTCATGAGCGGATTGCCGAGCCCAATCACGAGGACGGAGGGAACCGCGCTATTCATCCTCGTAATGGTGACCCTTTTCGACAAAGCGCCCGCCGGTCAGCATCGAGGAGATCGAGCCGCCGTGCTCCAGCACGTCGGCCCGGACGGCGAGATACACGTGAACGGGGATGAAGATCAGGAATACCCAGGTGAGCACGTGGTGCACGAATCGCACGATCGGCATGCCGCCCAGGAGCGGCCCGACCCAGCCGAACGCGCGGTCGATGAGTCCCCCCGGGTTCGACTGGCCGTACATCGCGAACCCGGTGACGACGGCAACCAGCCCCACAAGGTACAGTCCCGTGTAGCTGAACTGCTGCAGCGGGTTGTGACCGAGGTACTTGGGTGCCCGCTCGGGATGGATGAGCAGGTAGAACTTCACCTGCTTCACCAAGTTCACCCAGTCTTTGGGGCGCACCGGGAACAGCGCTGCCAGCCGCTCGAACTTGTTGCCCGCGAACAGCCAGTACGCCCGCACGATCGCGGTGGCGACGAGGGCAGCCGCTGCGAGGAAGTGCAAAAAGCGCATCCAGCCCATCACGAATGGAGTGGTGGGCCCCGGACTCGCGGCAAAGTAGGGTCGACCGATGTAGAGTCCGGTGACGGCGAGCACCACGATCGCGATCGCCGCCACCCAGTGCATGGCGCGAAGCGGCCAGTGCCACAGGTACACCCATTGATACGTGCCGGTCCCGGCCGCCATCTCGTTCCGCAGCGAGAAACCGCGCAACCGGGCGCTC
>DASSUE010000045.1:0-7436 GCA_035707305.1 Gemmatimonadales bacterium | reverse complement strand
AGCGGGATGCCGCGGGCTCGTTGGACGCTCACTTCCAGCGATACTCCTCGGCGCTCAACCGCGGCGCGCTCCGCGGAGCGACCGTACTCAACTACCTCAGCTCGCACGACGATGGATCGCCATACGATCCCGATCGCCGCGACCCGCTGGGCGCCGCCACGCGGCTCCTGCTCTCTCCGGGCGGGGCCCAGATCTACTACGGGGACGAGCTCGCGCGTCCGTTACGCGTCGCCGGGGCCGAGGGGGACGCGAATCTCCGGTCGTTCATGAACTGGGGGGATCTGGAGGCGGGAGGTACCAGCGCCGAAGTGCTGGAGCACTGGCGGAAGCTGGGACGGTTCCGCCGCGCGCATCCGGCGGTGGGAGCGGGTGTGCACGTTACTCATCGAGCGAAACCGTACATCTGGAGTCGGACGCTCAATATGGACGGGCGGACGGATCGGGTGTTGGTGGGGATGGATCTGGGTGAGGGGGAGACGCGCGTGCCGGTGTTCGGGGTGTTCGAGGAGGGAACCGAGGTCGTGGATGGGTATTCCGGTGCTGTCGCGAGGGTGCACAACGGTGGTGTTACTCTGAGGACGCGGTCGGGGCTGGTACTTCTGGCTGATCAATGACCAGAGGCTCACCACGGAAGCACGGCAGACACGGAAGGTGCACGGAAAAGACTACTCACAGGCGAGAATGATGATGTTGGGTGTCGAGGATCTTGAATGTTCCGATCCTCGGAGGGGCCGTGGGGTTGGTCGATCACCGAACCAATTCAATCAGCGACAGAGCCATCGGCGCCGCGATAGAGGTGCACCGGCATCTCGGGCCGGGACTGCTGGAGTCCAGTTATCACGCTTGCCTGTGTCGAGAGCTCGAGCTCCGGAGTATCAAATTCGCGACGAGGCTGACCCTGCCGCTCGAGTATAAGGGAGTTCGGATCGCCAAGGGCTACATCATCGACTTGCTTATCGAGGACGTTCTCATCGTCGAGATCAAGTCCATCGACAAACTCCTACCTATTCACTCTGCGCAGTTAATGACGTACATGCGTCTCTTGAACGTGCCGTCCGGTCTCCTGATGAACTTCAACGTACCCATCCTGCCTAACGGTATCAGGCGGATACTGCTGTAACGCGAACATTCCGTGCTCTTCCGTGCATTCCGTGCTTCCGTGGTGCACGGCTGTTACGAGCCTAGCCGAACCCACACTCGCGCCGCCCGCGCAGGCAACCGAACGCTATCCAACCCGACGCCAGCCGACGCCCCATCGCCCGGAGGATACGCGACCCGGTACCTCCCCTCGGCCTTCACCGAAACCTGCTGCACCGAATCCGAGACATTGAACGCCACGATCGCTCGCTGATCGCCGAGCACTCGCTCGTACACAAGGATCTGACGCGGATCGTCGGTCACCAGCCACTTCAGCCCACCGTCGACGAATAATCGCAAATGGGCCTTCCGAAGGGCCACCAACCCGCGATAAACCCGGAACAGCCCGGTGTCGGGCACCACACGATTGCGAGCCCGTGGCCGGCCGAATGGATGAGCCACCTCGTCCTCGTACCGGAGATCCGCCCACACCATCGGCTTCCGCTCATCCGGGTCGTCCGCGCCCCACATGCCCACCTCGTCGCCGTTCCAGATGTGGGGCGCGCCGACGCCGGTGAACTGCTGCACCAGGATCATCTCCTGCGCCTGCCGCGTGCGCTCATCGGGGCGGTCGATGCGATACCCGGCATCCTCGCGCGGCGTGTTATGAAACTTGTAG
This sequence comes from Gemmatimonadales bacterium, assembly GCA_035707305.1. Lineage (GTDB taxonomy): Bacteria > Gemmatimonadota > Gemmatimonadetes > Gemmatimonadales > GWC2-71-9 > DASQPE01. Next base: position 5,680 of record DASSUE010000045.1, on the reverse strand, counting down.
CGGCCCCGATTGTAGACCGAGGTGTTGAAGCGGGGAGTGTCGTGGCTCGCGGTGAGGTTCATCATCGCCCGCTGGTTGAGGGAGTCGATCCCGATGCCCAGGGAGTCGATGGTCGCCGCGTACGCCGTGGCGGTGAGCGGCGGCTCCGCTCCCGCGAAGAAGCTTCTGGTCGGCGTGTACCACCGATAGTGCATCACCGCGTCGAACACATCGCCCTGAACCCACGGAGCCGGATCGTACACCTTGTCGGGCCACTGGTCCCACCACACCTCGCCCACGAGGTACGTCTTCGGATTGATACTGCGCACGAAGCGCCGGTAGTCCCGCCAAAACCCGAGCGGCACCATCTCGGCGACGTCGAGCCGGAAGCCGTCCACGCCGTCCGACGGGTCGCCATCACCGTTGGGGTCGAGCCAGCGGCGGGTCACGCTGAAGACCAGGTCCCGCACACCCGGCGTCAGGTTGCCCTCGATCGCACCGCGGGTCGTGCCCGGCGGCCGGTCGATCTTTTTCCACTCGGGAAGCCACGGCACACCCACCCAGCCGCGGTAGGCGAACTCGTTCGTGTCGCGGGTGGCCGGGTCGTCGAAGCGCTCGATCTCGTACCAATCGGCAAACCGCGACGCCCGCTGCTTCTTGAGGATGTCCCGCCAGGCCCAGAACGTGATGCCGGTGTGGTTCCACGAGTAGTCGACGACCATGCGCATGCCGCGGCGGTGCACCTCACGCACCAGCGCGAGAAACAGGCTGTCGGCCGCCGTCCAGCCCCAGGTCGACGGATCCCACGGCGTCTCCCTTGCCATGCGAGCCTCGTCGCCGCGTGGGTCGGGTCCCAAGTTACGGTCGATGTGGTGATAGTTCCGGGCGTCGTACTTGTGGAGCGACGGCGCGTCATTCACGGGGTTGAAATAGAGCGCGGTCACGCCGAGGTCCTGGAGATAGTCCAGCCGGTCGAGCACGCCCTGAAGGTCCCCGCCGTAGCGGCGGAACTGCACCGTGCCGTAGAAGTCCCGCTTCATCGCCCGAGCCCAGGGCTCCTGCCGGTACCAGTCGTGGGTCCAGGGGGTCGGGTGCCAGCCCGGTGGAGGCGGCTCATCCGTGACGCCGACGATGTCGCGCGCTGTCGGATCGTTCGACGGGTCTCCATTCCGGAACCGCTCGACGAAGATCTGATACCAGACGGCGTCCCGCGCCCAGCCGGGCACGCTGAGGTCGGGGGCGGAGCCTGATGAGCGGGGTGTGTCCCGGGTGCAGGCTGCGGCGAGCGGGATGAGCAGAGCCAGGCTCCAACGCGCCGCGATCATCGCGATCCCGCTCCGAACAGGAACGTGAGTGGGTCTTCGAGCCGGGCGCGCCAGGACGCTTCGTTGTGATCGGCACCCTCGTATCGGCGGACCACGAAGTCACGGCCCTCGACCAGACCCTGCTGGCGCAGCCAGGCGCGAACCGTGGCGTGCGTGGGTGCGTACGCGCTATCGAGTCCTTGGCTGCCGTAGTCGAACCAGTATCGCGCGCCTCGCGGAGGGCGCAGGCCGGGACTGATGTCGCGGGCGATGTACGCCACGGTATCGGGCCTGGCCGGCGCGGACACAGCGTCGAAGACCTGGGCGAACACCGCTTCCGACAGCGGGAAGTGGGTCGAGATGCAGCCGCAGGCGCCGAACACGTCGGGATGGTGGGTCACTAGGTAGAACGACAGGAGCCCGCCCATGGAGGAGCCCATGACGGCGGTGTGCTGGGGGCCGCTCAGCGTGCGAAACTCCCGGTTGATCCTCGGGATCAGCTCTTCCTTGAGAAAACGGGCGTACCGCGGTGCCTTGTGCCAGGGCGAGTATTCGCGTCCGCGCTCCTTCGAGCTCCACACTCCCACGACGATGATGGGCGGAATCGTGCCGCGTTCGACCAGATGCATCACCGCCTCGTCCACGCCCCAATCGATGCCGGTGTTCGCGATTCGAGGGTCAAACAGGTTCTGTCCATCATGCATGTACAGCACAGGGTAGCGGCCGGACGAGCTGTCGTACCCGGGCGGCAGCCAGATCTCGACGTGGCGCGACGGGCTCAGAAACTTCGATCGAACGTCGGTCCAATACACCAGCCGGCCCAGAACGCCTGACCCCTTCCAGTCGGCGATGTACTCGCGCTGCTCTCGCTTGAAGGACGTGATCTCATGCGCGACCGCGGTGTCCCGCTCGAGTCTGAGCCGGTAGTTGGGCGGCACGCCGCCCGACGGGTTCAGCGCCTCACGTTCCCAGGAGCCCAGTGTGAACTTGTATTCGAAATCCGTCCCCGTCGGGACCACGATCGTTGTGGTCCGCTCGCGTCCGGCGCCGGTGAGCGCGCGGCCATCCGCCCGCCAGGGCCCGAGCTCGGGAAGGTTGCCGGCGAGGTATACGCGGCCGATCCCGTCCGGCACTCGCACCGTGATCGTCGCCGTGCAGCACGCGGCAGCGCGCTGTTGAAAGAACAGCGCGGCGGGAGACGGCGCCGCGAGGGTAAGGAGAGCTGCGAGTGCGAGGGCGGACACGCGATCAAGCTGCCCGCCGCGGCGCCCGTGGGCAAGGCTTGTCGCCACTGCAGACTCCGCGCCAAACCGTGTGTAACAAGGGGTGGCGCCTCGGTGCCCCCGGCCCTACTGTAGCCGCCCCGATTCCGGCCCGTGGCCGGGCGGCGATTCCTGTTTCAGAGGAGAACGATGATGGCAAGAGCGATCACCCGCGGGCGGTTCGTCTGGCACGAGCTCCTGACCAGCGACCCGAAGGCAGCGCTGAACTTTTACACCCGGATCGTCGGCTGGCAGGCTCAACCCGGCCAGAACGATCCTTCACATACGATCCTGAAGGCCGACAGCGGGGCTGTCGGCGCTGTTCGATCCTTGCCGCCCGAGGCGAAGCAGATGGGCGCGCCACCCCACTGGCTGTCGTACATCGAGACGCCAGACCTCGACGCCACCGTGGAGCGTGCCGCGAAGCTCGGCGCACGCAGCATCAAGCCGGTGTTCGACCTACCGGGCCGGGGCCGGCTGGCCGTGCTGGCCGACCCGCAGGGAGCGGTGTTCGCCGCGTTCACACCCTCGAGCACCATGCAGGTGAACGATCCACCCCAGCCGGGCGAGTTCTCCTGGCACGAGCTGATCACCACCGAGCGGAACGCGGCACTCAAGTTCTACCAGGAGCTGTTCGGGTGGGAGCAGCACGACGCGCTCGACGTGGGCGCGCCCGTCGGGATCTACCAGATCTTCGGCTGGAACGGGAAGGGCATGGGCGGGATCTACGACAAGCCCAAGGACCTGCCGGCCCCACCGCACTGGCTCCCCTACGCGATGGTGCGCGACACCCGCGCCGCGGCTCCGGCGATCACCGAAGCCGGTGGGAGGATCCTCGCCGGACCGCTGGAGGTTCCGGGCGGCGATCTCGTCGTCATCGGGTTCGATCCGCAGGGCGCGGCGTTCGCCCTGCATTCGTCCGCCCCGGTGTCGGCCGGACGGCGAGAACCGGCAACGGCTGGAAACCGCTAGACGGACTGATGAAGACCGAGGGCTCCGGGACCTCCCGGAGCCCTCGTATCGTGTCCGAGCCCGCGGCGCTAGAGGTCGGGCAGCGCCTTCACGAAAGACTGCGCGTGGGCCGACAGCTTGGCGCTGAGCTCCGGCCGCACGTCGTCCAGGACTCGGGTGTTGATGGTCACCTTGCCGGAGCAATGCTTCAGGGTGGCTTCATTCTTCCGCACCTTGAAGAACAACACCTGGGTGATCTTGGACTTCGCCTCCAGCCCGAACGCCATCACCGTCACCAGGAACGGGCCGGCCTCGTCCTCCTGTGCCAGCGTCACCTGGAACCGCGCGGTCTTGGCCGACTGACTCTCTTTGCGGAACAGCGTGATCCACGGGCTGTCGGCGTTCATGGACTTGAGCGATTCGAGCGTCGTGGTGACCAGCGCCAGCGCGCCGGCTGCCGGGCCGAGCACCGCCGCGGCGACCTTGATGATGGCCTCGTGCGCCTCGACGTCACCGCTCGATTCTGCGTATTCGGCGAAGCTGGTCTCCTGGATGGCCCAGCCGATGTTCGCCAGCACGTCGAAGTACTCCTTGTACCAGTCGTAGATCTTACTCCGGTCCGGGACCTTCTTGTTGGCGACCAGCTGCGCCAGCAGGCCGGAGTTGACGATCGCCTCGCGTCGCTCGACCGTGACGCCCTTGACGAACGCGATCAGCTCCGAGCCGACCACGGCCGCCTGGTCCTTGCCGGCATCGAGGAGCGACTCGAACGCCGGCTCCGGCCGCGCCGCGCCGCGTTTGGGTCCGCCCAGCGGTTTCCTCACGGGCGCGGCGGGAAGCTTCGCCTGACGCACGAAACGCCGGGCGTCTGACAGCACCGCGGTAGTCATATACGGGCTCCTCTCTTCAGCCTATCACGTCTTGCGGACGCGGATCGAGTAGTCGCCCACGCCGCTCGCGCGGTTGTAGTGGCGAACCTGCACGAAGTACTCTCCCTCGATGAGCGGGGCCCCGATCCGGGCGTTGAGATCCACGCCGCTGTCGTCGTCCTCGGCGATCAGGGCGGTTTGGCTGTCGGGGCCGAACAGCTTCATCACCACGTCGGTCGGACCCCGGGTGTCCACCACGTAGTCACCCTGCTTCACGACCTGGAACCGGAACAGATCCTCCTCGCCGATCTTTCCGATGGCGGCCTTGGTGCGCTTCTTCGCGTTCACCTCGAGCAGCTCGGCGTCGGACGGCGTGGGCGCGTTGCGCGGATACATCTTCGCGCCGGCAATGAACTGCCGGTCCAGCGCGGAAAGGACCTCGTTGGCGCTGGTGCCAACGCCGTTCCGGGTCCACTCAGGGGGGAAGAAGTAGAGCATGATCGAGTTGGGGTCGAACTCGGTCCCGTTGATCTGATCGATCTCGTATTTACGGATGATGTTGTGCCGGGTGGTTTCCTCGTCCCAGAAGTTCGGCGACTTCGCCATCTCCCGAATCACCACGTCTTCCTTCCACTCGATCCCGCCGTGCGGGCTCTGGTGCTCGTGCGCCAGCCCGATGGCATGCCCGAACTCGTGCGCCGCGGTACCGCCGTCGAGGAAGCCGAGGTTCATGGTGGCGTCGTTCTGCGGAATGTCGCGGCAGTCGGTGCCGATGTACGACCAGGCGCCGTCGTTCTGATCGAACGAGATGCGGATGTCGGCGTTGGGGCGGTCGCCGAACACGAAACGGAGGTTCGCATGCTCGGTCCACCAGCGCGCCTGCTCCCGCGCGGTGGCCTGCTCCTGCTGGGTTCCTCCCATGAATCGGACGTGCAGGGTGGAACCGTTCATCCAGGTCTTGCCGATCGGCGATATCGCGCGGACCCGACCGAGCGGTCCGCGCCGGACCCGATGGGCGCGCATGAGGTCCCGCGGCAGGACGCGGTCGATGCAGACTTTGGGTCGTGCAGGCATATGTGCTCCGAAAAATCGCGGCGTGGGCGCCTACGGTAGAATGCCGGCCTGATTCGCGCCAGATCCGAACGTTCACCGTGGGATGATCGGCGAACGCGTCGCTTCGGGTGCAGATGTCGCACTCAACGCGTGTGCGCTCGCCGACGCGACACGTTTCGCGGACGGCTGACGCATCTGCGCGTCGTGTGCGTGGAAAGGCGACAGCGGCATGCTGCCGTGAAACGGCGGACGGAAGCGCGCG
>DASSUE010000044.1:0-35409 GCA_035707305.1 Gemmatimonadales bacterium | reverse complement strand
GACGTTGCCCGGCACGACCACGGTTCCCTCCAGGCTCGGCGGCGTGAAGATGCCTTCGTTCCGAAGCCCTTGGATCATCGAGCGGCAGGCGGCGCTGTCCCCCGCACTCAGTGCCCAGACGCTGTCCGGGTCGACCCGCGTGTGCGGGCTCAAGGGCGGGAGCGACGAGAACGGTTGGGTGGGCCAGGCCCGCTCGCCGGGCACGCTGCTCGCCGGAACCGTGCGCTCTTCCACCGGGAAGAGCAGCTCGCCGGTTTCGCGATGCAGCACGAAGAGCATGCCGGTCTTGGTCGCCTGCAGGACCACGGGCACCTCGCGACCCTCCCGGCGGAGCGACACCAGCGCGGGCGGCGACGCGTTGTCGTAGTCCCAGAGATCGTGGTGCACCGTCTGGAAGTGCCAGATCACCTTGCCGGTCGACGCGCGAAGTGCCACGACCGAATTGGCGTAGTCGTTTCGGCCCAACCGCTCGCCGCCGTAGTAGTCGGGACTCGCCGAGCTGGTGGGGATGATGACGAGGTCGCGCGAGGGGTCGGCCGCGATCACCGACCACGCGTTCGCGCCGCCGGTCCGGTGCGCGTTGGCACCTTCCCAGGTCCGCCACGCCGGGTCACGCGGATCCTGGGGAACCGGATCCCAGCTCCACAGACGCCTCCCGGTGCGGGCGTCGTATCCCCGCACCTCGCCGCTCGCCGCATGGATCCGGTTGTTGTCCGCAACTGCCGAGCCGACCACGACGACGTCGTTCACCACTGTCGGCGGCGACGTCACCTCGTGTTCGGCGGGTTCGAACGGCCGGTTTCGAAGGCCACGACGCAAGTCGACGGTTCCGTTCCGCCCGAACCCGCGGCACACCGCCCCGCGAGCCGCATCGAGCGCGATCAGCCGACCATCGATCGTCGCCAGCAGAATACGCTGACGACACATCTGCCCCTCGGGCGCCCGCCGGTCGGTCCAGGCGCTCACGCCGCGGCTGGTGAAGTCGCCGTATTCGACCGAGCGGTCGATCCTGGGATCGAAGGTCCAACGGATCCGCCCGGTCTCGGGCTCGAGTGAGAGCACTCGGCTGGTGGGTGTGCTCAGATACAAGGCGCCTTCGAGAAGAATCGGCGTGGCCTCAAACGAGGTCCGCTCCGCGGTCGCGTGGGAGGAGTCGGCCTCGCCGGTGCGCATGTGCCAGGCGAGCTCGAGGTGCTGGACATTCTCGCGGGTGATCTGACTGAGCGGCGACCAACGACTTCCCAGCGCATCGGCGCCGTACGCCGCCCACCCGCTGTCTTGACCAGCGGCAGGCGCCGCGCTCCCGAATAGCAGGCTAAGGAAGAGTCTGAAGGTCAAAACCCGGGCGAACGGGGGTGTCACGAGGTCCAGTGTACCGGTCCCCGGTGCCGCTGGCAACCGAGCGTAGCAGTCGGGCCGGGCGCGGGCTAACTTCGCGGCATCGCTCCTCTTGAGGATCCGAATGCTTGCCCGCGTGCTTGGCGCCCTTGTCGCGCTGCCGATCGCGTTGACCACTGCTGCGGCCGCCCAGACCGCCCGGCCGCCGGCGACGGTAGTGGAGGTCGTGTTTCCTCGCGACCGCAGCACCGCGGCGCTCGACGGCCGTTTGCTGCTCCTGGTGTCGGTCGACTCCACCCAGGAGCCTCGGTTCCAGATCAGCGACGACCCGCCGACCCAGCAGGTGTTTGGCACCGATGTCGAGGGGTGGCGGCCAGGCCTGCCGCGACGGGTGAACGCGAACGCCTTCGGTTACCCCATCCGGAGCCTCGACGCATTGCCTCGCGGACATTACTGGATCCAGGCGCTGCTCAACCGCTATGAAACGTTCCGGCTGGCGGACGGGCGGGTGCTCAAGCTGCCGCCGGACAAGGGTGAAGGCCAGCAGTGGAACCGAAAGCCCGGCAACCTGTACAGCGCGCCCCGATGGATCACACTCGACCCCCGGCGTCGGTCCACCGTTCCCCGAATCGTCCTCGATCAAGAAATTCCGGCCATGCCTGATCCGCCGGAAACGAAGTACGTGAAGCACGAGCGGATCCAAAGCAAGTTGCTCACCGAGTTCTGGGGTCGTCCGACGTACCTCGGCGCGCACGTTCTCTTGCCCGAAGGGTTCGATGACCATCCCCAGGCCCGCTATCCGCTCGTGGTCTTCCACGGCCATTTCCCATCCGATCTCGGCGGCTGGCGGGAAACGCCGCCCGATACGACGGTCCCGTGCGAGTACAGCGCAAGGTTCCGCCTCGAGTGCTACAACCGGATCGAGGACCAGCACGCGTTTCAGTTTTACCACGATTGGCGCGCGCCGGCCTTCCCGCGGGTGCTGATGATTGAGATCCAGCACCCCACCCCCTATTACGACGATTCCTATGCCGTCAACTCGGCGAACAACGGCCCATACGGCGATGCGATCATGCGGGAGCTGATTCCGCACATCGAGCGGAAGTACCGGGGCATCGGCGAGGGCTGGGCCCGCTTCACCTTCGGGGGGTCCACCGGCGGATGGGAGGCGATGGCGGTCCAGATGTTCTATCCCGACGAATTCAACGGCGCGTGGGTGGCCTGCCCCGATCCGATCGACTTCCGGGCCTACACCGTGGTGAACCTGTATGCCGACAGCAACGCGTACTACATCGATGGCCCGTTCCGCCGGACGCCCCGGCCCGGCAGGACCGACTGGCTGGGTCACATCTCGGTGACGCTGGAGCAGACCAACCACCGGGAGCTCGCGCTTGGATCACGCGGCCGCTCGGGCGACCAATGGGACATCTGGCAGGCGGTCTACTCGCCGGCTGGCGCGGACGGCTATCCCAAGCCGATCTGGGACAAGCTGACCGGGCGGATCGATCGCTCGGTTGCGGAGTACTGGCGGGAGAACTACGACCTGTCGCACATCCTGCGGCGCGATTGGGCCAAGGGATTGGGTGCCAAGCTTCGGGGCAAGCTGCACATCTACGTCGGCGATATGGACAACTATTACCTGAACAACGCGGTGTACCTGGTGGAGGAGTTTCTGAAAAGCGTAACGGATCCGCCGGCGGACGCGGAGGTGGACTATGGCGACCGGGCGGAGCACTGCTGGAACGGGGACCAGACCCGCGCCAACGCTTACTCTCGCCTGCGGTATCCTCAGATGTTCATCCCGCGCATCCTGGACGAGATCCGGGCCCGACATCCGCCCGGCGCCGATACCGTCAGCTGGCGGTATTGAGCGGCCCTGTAACGGGCGTCACCTCATCCGACCCCGCCAGAGGCCCACAATGCGGCGGGCGCTCACCACGATCGAGGAAGACGACACCATGGCCACCAAGAATTCCCAGCGATACGCCGAAGCTGGCCGGCGTGCCGCTGAAGCACACCGACGCATTCAGGACCAGACCACCAAGGCGAAGGCCAAGGTTACCAAGGCAAAGAGGAGCGGGAAGGCTGAGGCCGCCGCCAAGCAGGCCATGCAGCCCCCGGGACGGAAATACCCCGAGCCCCCGCTTCCCAAGCAGCATCAGCGAAAGCCGGGCATCGAGGCCGAGATCGAGCCCCGGCCGCAATATGAGGCGCCGGCCTACCGCGGGTCCGGCAAGCTCGACGGCAAGGTAGCGCTGATCACCGGTGGAGACTCGGGCATCGGGCGGGGCGTTGCGGTGCTGTTTGCCCGTGAAGGCGCCGATGTCGCGATCGTCTACCTGGACGAAGAGGAAGATGCGGCGGAGACCGTGCGCGTGGTCGAGGCCGAAGGCGGGCGGGCGATTCCGATCCCGGGCGACGTGACCGATCCGGAGTTCTGCCGCTATGCCGTGCAACAAACCATCGACGAGCTGGGCGGACTCGACATCCTGGTCAACAATGCGGCCTTTCAGCAGAGCGCCGACTCGCTGGAGCAGATCAGTGACGAGCAATGGGACCGGACGTTCCGCACCAACATCTATGGATATTTCTACATGGCGCGGGCGGCGCTGCCCCACCTCAAGCCGGGGGGAGTCATCCTCAATTGCGGGTCGGTCACCGGCATCGAGGGCAGTTCGCACCTGCTGGACTACTCGGCGACCAAGGGCGCGATCCACACGTTCACCAAATCGCTGGCCCAGAGCGTTCTGGAGCGCGGCATCCGGGTGAACTGCGTGGCGCCGGGCCCGGTCTGGACCCCGCTCAACCCGGCCGATGCGCCGGCCGAGAAGGTCGCGCAGTTCGGAGCCTCGGTACCGATGAAGCGCCCCGCGCAGCCGGAAGAGATCGCGCCCGCGTTCGTGTTTCTGGCGTCAGCGGTGGATTCGAGTTATGTGACGGGCGAGGTTCTGCCGATTGTGGGCGGCGAGATCGTTGGCGCCTAGTCGCTGTTGGGAAAGGGCTTGTGACAGTTATATAATATGATATAATAGCTATGTGCGTACCACGCTGACCTCCGGAGCGAGAAATCCCTTCGAGTACGGCCGCGAGCTCGGCCCGGGCGAGCTCGCCGACCGCGAGGACGAGATCGCGGAGGTCCGCCGCACCCTGCTCGAGGGCGGAAAGCACTTTCTCATTGGTCCCCGCCGATTCGGCAAGTCGTCCATCCATAACGTCGCCGCCATCGAAGCGCGGGAGGCCGGCGGTGCGGTCCTCCGCTACAACGTGCAGGGCTATCCCCAACTTCAGGTGCTGGCCGCCGCCATCGTGGCCGACACCGGACGGTTGGTGCGCGGCCCGCTCGACCAGGCGACGGCGCTGGTTGGTCGGTTCTTTCGGGCGCTCCGGCCCACGATAACCGTCAACCCCGGCGACCAGACCTTCAGCGTCCACCTCGGTATTGCCGATACCACACCCCCCGTGCCGCTCCTCGCGGCCGTGCTCAACGGCCTGGAAAATGCCGCCGAAGAGACCGAGCGCAGCGTTGGCTTGGTGCTCGACGAGTTCCAGCAGGTGGTAGCACCCGACGGCGCCGCGGCCGAGGCGCAGGTGCGTGCCGCGGTGCAGGAGCACCGCCGAGTTGGCTACGTCTTTGCCGGCTCGGATACCCGGATGTTGGCGGCGATGACCGGCGATTCATCCCGCCCGTTCTACCGGCTCGGCAGCGTGCGCTTCCTGGACGCGATCCCGCGGCCCGCGTTTCTCGCTTTTCTGCGCCGAGGTTTCGAGCTGCTCGGCCCGGTGGACGAGGACGCCCTGGTTGCTATCCTGGACGAGGCGGAAGACGTTCCCTACAACGTTCAGCTCCTGGCCCATCAGTGCTGGACCTGGCTGCGGGAGCGCGGCGACGGCGAGTCGCTCGCGGCCTGGCAGGTGGCGGCGATTCATGCCGAGGCGGCGCGCCGGCTCGATCCGGTCTATAGCGACACCTGGCTCAGCCTCACCGCGCAGCAGCGCACCGCCCTCCAGATCGCGATCGCGCGCCGCGGGGAAGGTCTCTATAGCGCCGAAGCCAGCCGGCAGAGTGGACTGAGCGCGTCGTCGATGCAGAAGGCCGTGGATGCCCTTATCGACAAACGGGTCATGTGGCGCGAGGCTCGTGCGGGGGAATCAAGCCTTCGGCTGGAGGATCCGCTGTTCGGCGTCTGGGTGCGGCATTTCACCGCGACGCCCTGACTGCTGCCCGTGGTCCATCACAAGGAGCACTCATGTTCGTGCTTCGTCTGGTCAACTGCGCCGTGGTCGCGGTCGGGATCACGGCGGCGGCAGGCGGCGTACCGTCCCGCCGAAGCGAGCCGGCCGCGCCAGTCGACGCGCTGGCCTGGCTCGCCGGATGCCTCGAGATGCGCTCCGGCACGTTCGTGGTGGAGGAGTACCGGATGCGCCCGAGAGGCGGTTCGATGCTTGGCATGTCCCGAACCACGTCCGCCAAGGGGTTGGTGGAGTACGAGCTCACGCTGATCCGCGAACGCGACGGGCGACTGGAGTACGAGGCCCATCCGAGTGGGCAGGCTGTGACCGTGTTCCGGGCGGTGGCCGCCACCGCCGACAGCGCCGTATTTTCCGCTCCGGAACACGACTATCCGCAGGTCGTCGGGTACCGGCGGGTCGGCACCGACTCCGTCATCGCGTGGATCGATGGAACCTCGCGCGGCAAGCAGCGGCGGATCGAGTTTCCCTATCAGCGGGTGGCCTGCAGCGCGTGAGTCGATCACCCGCATGAGCCGCCCGATGGACCTCGCCAGCCTTTCGCTGGACCTCGACGACCGTTGGGCCTATCTCAAATCGGCCGGCGATGCGAGCTGGACTGGCTACCCGAGCTATCTCGATCGATTCGTTCCCCTGCTGCTGGCCGAAATGGCCGCCGCCGGCGTTCGGATCACCGTCTTCGTGGTGGGGCGTGACGCCGCCGATACCCGGCATGGCGATACGCTTGCCGCGATCGCGCGGGCGGGGCACGAGATCGCCAGCCATTCGTTTCGCCACGATACCTGGCTCCACCGGTATGCGCCGGGCGAGCTTCGGGACGAGCTTGCGCGAGCCGATGACGCCATCGCTCGAATCTCGGGTCGCCGCCCCGTGGGATTTCGGGGCCCGGGATTCGCCTGGAGCGCCGATCTGTTCACCGCCCTGGCCGAACGAGGTTATCGATACGACAGCTCGGTGCTGCCGACCTGGATCGGGCCCCTGGCGCAGCGGTTCTTCGCCCGCCGCACCCGCCCGGCGCCGACCGCTCACGGCGAGCGGATTCCGATCTTCGGGAGCTACGGCGATGCACGGCGGCCGAACCGTCCCTGGCGAATGACGCTCGCCGGCGGAGGCTCGATCGTCGAGCTGCCGGTGACCACGGCGCCGGGATTGCGCACGCCCTTCCACATGACCTACCTGCTGTTCCTGGCGGAGCGCTCCGAGACGCTGATGCGGACATATCTCCGCGGCACGCTCGCCGCCTGCCGGGCGGCGAACAACCCGCCGAACTTCCTGCTCCATCCGCTCGATTTCATGGGGGCCGATCTGGTGCCCGATCTTGCCTTCTTCCCGGGCATGCGGTTGCCGAGCCGGGAGAAGCAGCGAATCGTGCGGGAGACGCTCGCGGCGTTGGTGGCGAGCTTCGAGCTGGGCCCGGTGAGCGAACGGGTAGAGCGACTCTTCGGTACGGTCCCGGAGCCGGCTGCGGCCGGCGCAGCCGTGGAGCGCGGTTGATCGGGAGCTCATCGAGCCTTGTTGACCCGAATGACCAGCCCCCCGTCCCGCTGCACGTAGCGCCACCAGCCCGAGAGGCAGTTGAGGCAGGTATCACCCCGGCTCTCAAACCACATGGCCATTTCCACCGCGTCGAGGTCATTCACCGCGTCGCTGTCCGCCTGCCAGTACTCCGTGAAGTTGGGCTCCAGCCGTCGGTAGTGGAACCGCGTCGGCCCTGACCCCGCGAATGCGGCGCGCAGCATGCGGTTCGGAACCGTGGTGACGAAAGAGAACAGCTCGTGCTTTCGCAGTGGAATGCTGGCCTTGATCAGCTTCCCGCCCACGCCGAAGTCGCTGTACGGCCTCGCTTCGTAGCCTTGCGCCGCCCAGGGCTTACAGTCCCAGGCGGGGAGCAGAAACAGCACTCCGCCTGACTTCACGACCCGCCGAATCTCCGAGAGCGCCGCTTCGGGATTGGGAATGTGCTCGAGTACCCAGATCGACCAGGCCGCGTCGAATTCGTTGTCGGCGAACGGCATTGCGGTGGCAGTGCCGGGGACGAACCGCTTGTGGTAGTACTTCGCCGCTTCGCTGGAGATATCGAGGCCGGTGTAGTTCTCGACCACGTCCTGCAGGTGTCCCTTGCCTGAGCCCACGTCGAGCACCGCCGCGTCCTCGAGACCAAGCTGCTCGACGAACCGCTGCACCTGACCGCGGACATCGAAGGTAGTTCTCGCAGCCGCCGATTCTCGGGTAAGCGGGTTGTCCTTCACCAGCGTCGACGTACCCGAATAGGACAGGTCGTAAAACGCGCGGATGGCGTCCTCGCGTCGAACGGGGTCGTCGGTGGCGTAGGGGAAGTGCCAGCCAATGAGAACGGCGGCCATCCCGGCGATGGTGACCAAGGGGACAATCAGCCAGACGCGGCGGGCTCGCACGCCGATGCCGGTCATTCTGCCGTTCTCCGAGAGCGGCCTTGGATCGTTGGGGAGGCTTGCGAGAGGCGCCGGGCGGATTCGAACCGCCGCATGGAGGTTTTGCAGACCTCTGCCTTACCACTTGGCTACGGCGCCAGAAAAGGACATCGAAGTTAATGCGATGTAACGTGTTATGCAACGTGGAACGACTCCCGACCAATCACTCTCCAGCCCCTCCTGAGGGCAATAGTGTGGGCAGTTTACCCAGAAATCACCTTCAAGTTCATCCTGCTCAGCTCGGCGCGGGCAGCGCTTTCCAGCTCCAGGGATCCCGAAATGCTCGCAGCAGCCCGCTCCGCATCTTGGTCGAGGTAGGATTCCGGAGCGTGCTTGAGGTATCGCATGGTCATCACCGGTGAGGTATGGCCCAAGAGCTTCTGAAGGCGGGCCAGCGGCACCCCCGCCCGCGCGGAATGCACTGCGAAGGTGTGCCGAAGATCGTGTATTACAACCCCGGCCAGTCCCGCCACCTTCGCCGCCCGTCTGAACACCCGTCGCGCGGCTGCGTAGTCGCGGAGTTCCGGCGGAAAGAACTGCTGCACAGGGCCAGCATCATACCGTACGGCTTGCTCAGCGAGAATCGGGGCGAGTGCGCCTGGAAGTGGAACTACCCGCGCTGAGCCCCGGGTTTTCAGGCGGGCATCAATTCCGCCCCCAAGAACGATCCGCCGTTCGGAAAGCCTGACATCCTGTTTCAGAAGCGACTGAGCCTCCCCGATTCGCAAGCCGGTGTAAGCAAGCGTCGAGAATAGGGGTCTCCAGTTGGGCGGCATGGCGTCCAGGAGGCACGTAAGTTCGGAGGACGACAGCCATCGCTCCCTGCCCGCGCTTTCCCGCTCGCGGGTCATTTTCGGCCGAACTACGGCGATCCCTGCTTCGCATTCGCACCAGCTCAGGAAGCTGCTCAAGGCGACCAAGTCCCGGTTTACAGTGGCTCCCGCCGTGCCAGCGCGTCGGCGGTGTTGGCTGTAATCCGCCAGGAAAGCCCGGGAAAGGTCGCTTAGGGGTGCCTCTCGCCCACGAGGCAGGTGGGCGAAAATCCGGTTCCAAGACTCGCCGTATCGATATACCGTGCGCGTCGCAAACGGCTCGCGCCGGCGGCTCAGTGCAGCCGGTGAATTCAGCCAGCTCAGCCATTGATCCACGAGGGGGCCGAGGGAGGGACTTTGGGCGCGCGTGAGGCGCTGCTCCAACGCCTCGGGATCCCGCAGGAACAATTCATGAACCTCATGTAGATCCAGGCGACCAGTAGCGAGCAGCCCCAGAATGTCACGCCGACCGGCGTTGCGCAGTGCGCGAAGAGTGCTCAGGAATGCCTTAGCGCGGGTCTTATTGGTTGTGTGTGCGCTGAGGCGGATTCTGGGGCAACCGTGCCAGCGGACATCAAGGTAGAAGCTCTCTGAATCCTTGCGGCGATAGATGCTCATGCGGCTAGCCTCTTCTCACGCAAGAACTCCAAGACATCGCCACGTCGCCACCGCAGCAGGGCCCGTCCAGAGGGTCCGGTAGCGACTCGAGTCGCCAAATGCCGTAGGCGGGTATACGTGAAGTTGCGACCGACCTTTAGCCAATGCTGGACCTCATCAGCTGTCAGCATTTCGTTCTCGTCGTCCATCGGTAACCTCCTTAGTTCGTCGTGTGACGGCATGGTACGGCATGGAAAGCAGTGGTACGGGGACTCCGGAAAGCACGGGCGGCAAACCCCCATGGGTTGCTCCTAAAACCGCCCCGAACCGAAGCGGAGTGAACACGATCTGCGCTGCTGCGGCGTCGCTGACGAAGGCCATCCGCAGGGCGGCGGATGCTGGTCGGAGCACCTCGACCTAGAGTCTGTTCCGCGCGATGCGCGTCCCATGGGTGCTCGGGGTGACCGGAGCCCATCCCCGGTCGGCTTTTCTGAACGACCGCGCCCGCCGTTTCGAACCTCTGCGAAGTCGTTGTGGTGCTGGCCCCCCGGACGAACCCGGTTCACCAGCGCCTCTCCGCGCAGCCTTGCCATTTCGCGCGGTCGTCAGTCGTCATCCCGTTGTTTCGCCCAACGTGTCCTGTCGGGCCCGGCAACAACGGTGTCCAAACACCGGATCCTGTTCGCTTATGCCACGCGCGTTGACCAAGCGGCGAGTACTGTTCTTGAACGGCCGCAGGGTGACCGCTGACTGAGTTCTGCCATCCAACCCGATCGCGCGCCCAGAGTCACTTCCCGGGCCGGCCGTTCCCGATAGAATCCTGCTGTTACTCAGGCCGGTGCCTTACTTGCTCGCTAGTGACCCGACCTGGTCGACGTGATTCGCACGCACCTTTAACCTTGCGTAGGCCGTTCGCGTTCGCTAAACTAACAAATGGATTTGTTAATGGCAAGATTGAAGCGCGGCCGCCCACATCTGGACCCGTCTGACCCGCAGGTTGGGATCAACGGCGAGCTGATCAAGGCGAAGGTGGAGGAGAGCGGCTTGGGCTATGCTCGTGTCCCCAAAGAGCTTAAGCGCAAGACCGGTGTATACATCTCTCCGGCAACCTTGAACGAGATCGCAACGGGGAAGCAGGCCACCACGCGCCGCAGCATTCGGCAAGCGCTCGCGAAGTTTTTCGGTCTTGAAGAAGCCCTGTTGAGTAAGCCAGGCCACGAGACGGCCGCGGAGCGAGGAGCCCAACGGTTTAGGGGCTTTGCACCGAGCGTTATCGTGACTTCCGCGCTCGCCCACTTGATGACTGATGCCGACGTCCAGCTCGAAGACATAGCCCCACTTTACGAGCTGCGGAAATGGAGGGAGCTACTGGGCGGGTCTAGTGACGAGGTGACTCAGGAAGAGCAGCGGGAGTTTGCCGAGCACATTCACGCAGTGCTGCGGCTTGCCACGCCGGGCGGGCGCAAGCGCGCGGACCGAATCCGCCAGCTACGTAACCTAGTTGAGTCCGGTGAGGCTTCCGAGAACGGGGATTTTACTGCGCTGAGCATGGCGGAGCTTGTCAAAGTCAGCAACCTGATGGATGAGCTCGGGGAAGCGGACAAGGCCCGAGATCCCAAGCGATTGAACGACGCCCGGGCGGCTCTGCTCGCCTACGCAGCGGAGGTAACAAAGCAGGGCCGGGACGCGACGTTGTTCCTCCGGCTCGTCGCGGCGGACCAGCCGACTAAGGTGAGCGCCTCCGTGACGCTTTACGGGTAGGCGATCAGAGCAACGCTTTCTTATTCGCTGAGACCTCCCCGCCGATGTCGCTGCTGTCGCTGACGAACGCTTGTCCGATGATCGCCGGGAATTGAACACCACAGCCCGAAGCCGCCTTTGGAGGAATGGTCGCACGTCAAAGAAACCCGCAACTTCGTTATTGATTTCGTAAAATCGCCGGTAGTTGGAACGTCTAGAGCTAGGGCGGTCACATGGGGGGGTCGGTTCGGGGCCACAGCGGGGAACTCGCTACCGCTCCGTTGAGAGCAGCTACTCCTTGGACATGCGGAGTTTAGCGTGCAACGGAGCGGTGCGGACCGGTGAAAGGCTCAGTACCACATGGGAGTGGTGGTCGTCGGAGGATGACACTCGACGCTGTACAGCTTCGATCGGACTCGAACTCGATTTTGGGCTTCCTCCTGGCTATCGACTGCGGTACGGCATAGAGCGTGAAGGGAGCGATCGAGAAGTCGTTGATATTCGTGGTGGCCTCCTCCGAACAACGCCGACCTACGGCGGCAGCCGGTGGTGGTTTGCGTGCCCACGGTGCGGGATGCGGGTTCGCGTTCTATATCTGCCCGGTGGCTCTACACGATTTGCCTGTCGGAGCTGCCACCACCTTCGGTATCGCTGCCAGCGGGAAACGCTCGCAGACCGCTTGCTCCGCAGGTCCCGCAAGCTCTACCGCCGTGCTGGAAGCGACGGCGGAGAGAGCAGCAGCTTTGTCTACAAGCCCAAAGGGATGCATCAACGCACATTCAATCGCCTGATGGATGCCGCGGAACACTACGAGATCGCCGCATTCAACGCGGTTCCGATCTATCGGTCTATTCTGCGCCGCCTTCATGGCTAGAGAGGCGTCGGCGATCGCTCAGAGCTCAGTCGCCGCCCCGTAGCCACGGCGTCCGACGGTCTCGTAAACGCGGGCCAGCAGGGGGCCGGCGCGAACCATGCCGCTAGAGGAAGGCCAGTTGCCCGTTACAGTGATGCAATGCCTCGAACTGGTTAGTCCATTTCGGTCCACGCTCACCTCGAGAGGAAAATGAAGCAGCAGAGTGGTGTAAGCTCGACAAGCTACCGGCGGCGCGCGCTAACATTCCGGGACGCTTTTCTTGCCGGTATCACTCCCGACGATTTAACCGATATCGCGCGCGCAGTGGTGCAACGCGCGAAGGACGGCGACCTGAAGGCGGCGCGATTGGTGCTCGAGCGATTCGTCGGCGCGCAGCCGCTGTGTGAATGGCCAAGCGTGGCCGATGTCGAGCGGGCAGAACTATTCAACGGCCTTTAGGGTGACCACCAGCCTGGACCGGTCCGCCGACGATAGCACCTAGCGACGCCGCGGCTCGAACAGCCCCTCGCGACCGTCCTACACCAGGCTGCGGTTAGTGCTCCCTGGGCCACGACACCCTCATGCACTACACCGTTCCCGGTCCGCGGTAGGTTAAGCGCCCACACTCCAGTCGTCCCACATCTTCGCCCGCATTGAGCGGATGGCGCAGCGGACGACGTTAAGCGGGCAGGGGCATCGCTGACAGCGAGGTCCAGGCCCCTAATTTGCCTGCACGGCCATCTCAATTTGCCAAGTTGTCGAGTAATAGATGTGCGTATCACGATTGGTTGGCTTAACTAGCACGAACCCATCTGTACCGCGGCGAATAACGTAAGCTGCTGTGATCGTTTGACCTTGAGGAAGTCCGTTATTGTAGGCGGCAATTCCTGCCGCGAATGTCGTGCTATCCGAAACCATCTCAATGTCGGTCGCGGCATAGCCTTGCCTCAACAGGTGCTGTTTCACGTTTCCGGAAGACACGATTATCGGCATCTGTTAGACACGGGCCCAATTGTAGGGCTTTGTCGATCGATTGATCGTCGCTGAAGCGCGCGCGCATGCTGCCAGCGAGCCCAACATTAGGATGGCGACGTTGATACGAACTAGTAGAGACGACATGAACCGGCCCCCTTCTTCATCATGCCCGGTGACTGGATCCGACTGCGGTCGCCCTTTAAACCTGGGTTGATTCGTAGGATCCATAGGCTGTCGGCCGTATAGTGGACAGCATTTTGCGCCCACGCCGCTCCCGAGTTGGAGCTAGTCAAGGCCAAGTCGGAATCACTAGGGAATGCACTCGGTCGAACAACGTGACCGATTTGGCCCTGCCGGTATCGATTCAACAAGGTTGTGTCCTGCCAAAGCGCGGTGTCCAACGGCTCCGCACCTGCCTGACAAACATTCGGATGACCAGTCGTATCGCAGGGGGAAAAGGGATGCGTGTGCCCATGTGCAACACGCACCCACGGAGGTGAGGCAGCCGGAAGAGTAAACACCGCGCTACGAGGCGTGCTCAAGCTGTGTGGTGCGCTCGACGTTGAGCCGGGCGACCTGCTGGAGTTCATACCCGATGTCCCGCCGGTCTCTCATTCACGGCACGCCCGCACGACAAAGGCAGGGAAGCGACGTAGTTGACCCCCAGCGGTCTTGCGACCGCCGCTCCGCGCTCCATCTTCGGGCTCATACTCCCCGCATGTCCGCAATGCGATCTGCCGGGCGCATGCGTTTGGCTTAACTGTGCGAGGTGTGCACATGAGTCGTCGTCGTACCCGGCTTGATGTCGACGCTGATAATCCGAGACTTGGACGAGGATCGTCGCGTGGTGCTGGAGCAGTTCGGGCCGGATGAGGCGATGGTCGCCGACCCCCAGATCGTGACAATCACCGCCGAGGATGTGCGGCGGGCTCGGGAACAGTGGTTTCGGGATGCGCCCGCACATGCGCAGGGATAGTTCGATGCGACACCGACGAAACAGCGACCGTGACGAGTAAAGTTGGGGTTGTCATAGCAGAGCCCCGGAGCAACTCGCCCCGGGGCTCTTCTCGTGCTCGCTTCGCAGGAAGTCAGTTTACGGCCTGAGTATGGCTTTAACTGGCCCCCATGTCGACGTGAGGAAGTGGATGACTCGGTTTCCGTTCGCTGCCCGGTACGTGGGGTCGTCGAGAGCGTAGGAGGTCCCCAGCTTGTACAGGTGCACGGAGCGCCCACTGGCCGGCTGACTGTATATCGAGTCCAGGACTTCTGCTCCGCGACGGCATAACACAGTGTCAGCGACCAGCATCACATTTGCCGAGGTGGTCTGCTGCACGCCGAACGATGCTCGCGCAGCTGCGTACTGGCTCTCAGGGCGAGTAGCGATGCTATCGAGAACTGGAAGCGTAGCCGCGGAAATGTGATCGGCGGCGCGACAGGGCACTGCAGCTTGCTGAATCGGCTTGGCTGACGCGATGGCGCAGCCGCACGCGATCAACAGAGTGCTACTTAAGAAGGCAAACTGAGCTGGTTTACGCACGATTTCCCCTCCCCTTTACGGTCGAACGAGTAACCGACTGCGACCCGGGCTCACAGTACCACTGGTTATCCTATCAGGGTCATACAGTAGTTGCCCGCCGGATCGTTCGGATTGAATTGCCACATGCGAGCGGTGGCCGGCGTCGGATGATTCTTGTCGAGCTGAAAAACGAACCCTGCCGCCGAGAAGATCCACATTTGGACATCCGGCGTCCCTGCTTGCTGCTGCAGCTGCGCAAAGGATGTAGAGTCGATGCCACTCGGACCCGGATACTGGTTCGAGAAGTAACCAGGCGGGTAACCCTGCGCCTGGGGGCAGGTCACGAACGCTTCAAGGTACAGGCTTGGATGTGTGTGCCATACGATCCAAGGGAACACTAGCTGAGCGCCGGACGGGAGGGTCTGGAAGTTACCAACAGTGCTGGTGCAGTCGGTGATATTGCCACCTGCATCATGGAAGAGCTGTCGGCTGCCGTCCGCCAGCTGAATCACTCCCCCCGGCCGCTCGTAACGTGGCGCGTTCGTGGGCCGCGAAGAGTCGATTTGGGCTTTAATCTGCTTGCGGATGTCGGGCTGATCGAGTAAGCCCGTCGAGTCATTCGATGGAGGGCACGGATTCACCTGTACCCGAGTCGTCTGAGTAATCAGCTGGCCCTGGAGCTCGGCTTCGAGCGTCATCGTTCCTGATCCGGCCGGCGTATAGTCACAGTGCGCTGGGTTCTGATTCTGCGGATTGTTGAGGCAGGCCTGAATTGGGGCGGCCCCGTCCCGCTTCCAACTCCACTTCTTCACCTTGAAGGGCGTAGCGAACGGCCCCATCGTGGTCGGTCCCACGGTCCCCGTGAACTTCACACTCGTATTAGGCGCAACCACGCTCGCGCTCGCGCCGCCGCTCACGGTCGAGGTTAGGGTGAGTGTTGCCGCCGGTCGCGTAATCGTCACAGTGAAGCTGCCACCGTACGTGTAGCAGGGATATGGGTTCGGCCAGCACGTCTTGTCCTGGTAACGATTCCAAGTAAGCCGGCCAGCGCCTGTTACCATTGTCCATTTCGGCTGCGTTGGCTCAGGCGGCGGATTACAGTACCCGACAGACGTACCTCCCCACCACAGGTCGACTGCCGCATAGCAGTTGCCGAAACCAGGATGCCCCCGCGCGTTATATGTCGCCCTAGTCTTCCCGACAGAGTCTGGATGGGGCGTGGCTGACGTTGTCCACTTCTCTTGTTCACTGCCCGTCACCGTCACGGAAAGAACGGTGAGTCCAACGAAACTCTCCATGTCGATCGAGATGCTGTCGGTACTCGCGCGACCATCGACGTTGAGCTGGTGCGTCATTGCCAAGCCGCCTCCGACTGTGACGCTAAGCGCCGGACCTGCCGCGTTCGCGGTTTGTGTATCGGCGGTCGGCTCAGTTGGCCGCTCTGCTCTACATCCAAGGATCGCCGCAAGGGCCGCGCCGCACACACCAGCTGCAACAACCGACACATGTCGGGACTGAGGCATAGAGAACTCCTGCGCACCAGCCACTGCTGGAGGCCGATTCGAGATGCGTTGCTGGGCTACGGAAAGGCTTGAGGACAGATTCAGCGCGACACAGTTGCACGACCTGTACGAACTGTCAATAGGAATCGTCAACGCATCATCAAATCATTCTCTATGTTTGCGGACGAAACGTGTCGCAGTTACTAACGGGCAGCGCAAGAAATGCGACGCAGCGCAGCCGCCGTTTGTCGCATCGGCTTCGCGATAGGATCAGAGTGCGACGCGAGGCCCGGACGTGGGCTGCCGATGCGTCGGTGGGGCAACGGAGGCGCCGCCTGAGGTTTGCTTACCGAATCTCCTACCGCGCGCTATACTCAATGCGCCCCCCTACAGCGCTCCCATGATTCACGCTTCCACTCGGAGGTGTGTATGCCCGCGCTCGCGACCGCCCCGGTACCGCTGCTCGTCCTGACCGCCATTCTCGTGTGCAATCCCGCCCATGCGCAGACCGCCGAAGTCGAAGCAGTACCCGCGGTTGCCGTCGTTCCGGACTCGTCCGCACGGGAGGCAACCCTTGCGGAAGCGGCCAAGTGGTTCAAGTCGAACCTCCCGAAGCTGTCCCGCGCGCACGCAGTGATAGAGGTTGACGCGCACATTGGCGGAACCGATGTGCAGTCGGTGCGGACCTGGGTCAGCAGCGCGAAGCTCGATCGCTGCAAGCTGACGCTGGATCGTGTCTTCGATAACGACGGCATCGTTGCCGCAACCGGCGGGAGCCGGGTACGTCACGAGGTGCCGCTCCGCTCGGTCGATCCCGCCTCAATTGGCGTGCAGCAAACTCAGGTTGCCGGCTCACGCCTGCACTTCAAGGGGAAGCAGCCGTGGCGGGTAGTGCTGTCGCTGGCCAATGGATCGATCCAGACTCACAGCGACTTTGCGGGGGACCGATACAGCAGCAACGACGGGCAGCTCGATCTTATCGTGGCAAACCAGGAAGCCGGAGTCGAGGTTGCGAACCGGATGCAGGCGGCCGTGATGGCGTGCCGCTGACCCCACACCCCGTGCACGCGGTGCCGCCGGTTCCAAGGTCGAAGCGATAGGCTAAGCCGTTCGGCTGGCGTGAGGAGGCGCCAAGCGATCTCGATTTCCAATGGGCCTCCGGCGGGGGGCCACCTAGCGCAATCGCGCATCAGCTGCAGGCGGCAAGCCCCGCCGATACGAATTCGATGGTCTGCCTGTGCAACCAAGCCGACTAGTGACCAACAGTCGCCACCCAAGCGCCCGGCAGGTGCATGCGCTAGTTAGGCTGTCGGCCTGTGCGGGTGTACTCGGGCGCGAGCGTCACAGTCGCTAGCCCTGCTTCTCCACGTTGCGCATTGAGATGGATGCGCGTTGGCCTTCTGGCCCACAGTCGCGCGAGGGCATGCGAGCGTCCTAAGGTGAACACCAGGTTGCCATTGCGAAGGTGCATGCGGACTTCAGGACGTTCTGTCGGAAGGATGAGCTCTCCCTCTTGCCCGGCTGGTTCGGTGCTCATCTCCCACGCTTCGGCGGCTTCGAGCCGTGTCGCCAGCGAGCCGCGGCTCGGAGTGGAGTCCGGCAGGGCCACGATGACCTTTATGATCGCGGGCCACGTGGACGTGGCTTCGAGCCACGTCAGCACGTAGGCGGACGAGTCGGGGGACTCGCGGAGCCAAACACGCGGGACGACGATTTCGGCCCGCTCGGGCGTGACAGTCGCGGACGGCTGCGATGAAACCGCGCATCCACCAGTGAGAACGAGGCAGAAAGGCACAACCCGCATATAGCTCCTGGCCGATCGGCCTAACAGATTTGCGCATCAGCTGCGGGCGCAGAGCCCGCACATAAGAATTCAATGGTCTACGTGTCCAAACAAATCTGCTAACTGGCGGCGCTCGCCACGCGAGCGCGCGCCAGCTGCATGCGCTAGTTAGGCTGCACGCCCGCCGAAGGCGCCCCGACCTGCGCTACTTCAATCTTGCAGCCGCGGACACCCAGTTCCACCAGTAGCGCCCTGAGACGTGGTGAGATCAGCAACAAGGGCCTTGGCACCAACTGGCCCCGGCGTACACCGTAGCGTTGCTTCGAAACGGCGAAATCGAGCATTCCGAGTCCCGGCTCTGCGACATGCACATCGGAGAGTAGGTTGAGACCACTGATGCACCCGACGGGGCAGCGATACTGGCCAGCGGTGTCATCATCGAACGGGCCGATGCCAAAACGAGTCTCAGGAAGCAGGTCTACAGGAGGGCCAGCGGGGCGCAGTTGGTACCACGGGGATGAGTCGGGTGAGGCGGGCCTCCGAGGCTGCACCGGATCGAGCTGAATCCCCTGCATGTGCGCGTCGCGCATGGCTTTTGCAAGCCGGGCGGAGACAACCCAGTCATCCGCTATCGAGCGTGCCCAATCGCCGCGGCGTGGAATGCGGCGAACATCAAGCCGCAGCGGCGAGCACTGCTGCCGGCCAGCCTTACAGATTGGACAAACCGTCGACTCATCATACGCGGTCCCGCACTCCTCGCCTTCAGGTTCGAACGTGGGGAGTGCCGCGACGTGAAAGACTCGTGCCGCAGAAAGCTCTGCCGGCGTGTACCGGCGATGGAAATCCCATCCGTAGAAGAACGAGCGACCGTTGGCGTTCAACCTCGCCTGAAGGTCGCGGATCGCTGGGAGTCTCGGATCGCTCGTCGAGATGATCACCTTGCGGATGCTCTGCTGCCCCGGCGTTCCGAGCAACTTGCCTTCGGTCTCGGCGAACAGCTCGCCGGCATACTCCTCGGCAACGCGCAGTTCCAGAAACTCACGCATGAAATCTCATGTGCGGACAAAGGGACGGTTGCGTGCAGCCTAACGAAAAGCGCCTAAGCTGCGGCGCGTTGCTTTCACTTTCACAAACCGAGGGCCTCCACAGCAAGACGGCGCCGTCCGCTTCAGGCGCATGTTAGGCCTCACGCGCACCACGTCCAAAATGGCGGACGGCAAACGACTGAGCATCTGGCTCATCTGGCGGCACGTCCACCCACGAACCCTCGGCAATGCGAAACTCAGCCGCCAACTCTGCCTTGGCCGCGGCGATCGTTTCGAACCACAGGTCCGCAGCCAATTCGCCATCCATTGTGAATCCTAGTACTGAACAGCCGGCACCAGCGGCCGATTCAATCGAGATCAAGACCGAGGCGCCATCGCGAGCCTCAGGCGTGAAGCGACGACCGTCTGGGAGAATGAGAAGGGACTGATGTCGGCGTTTAGATACGTCGAATTGGCCGAGCGCAACCTGACGTGTGTTCGCTGAATCGGACAGCTGATCCATCCTCTGGCCCTCGGTGAGGCCTAACGCAATGGCGCATCAGCTGCAGGCGACTGCACGCTTGTACCAAACTTACGTTCCGCACCGCGACAACGGAGCGGTGCATCGGCCGGAGGCCGAAGCGGTTCGCGCCTGTCGGCTGCATGCGCTTGTTAGACAGCCACGACTGCTCATCCAACTGTTAGCGACGTGTCATCTCGCCGTCACATGCCAGCAAGGTGGCAGCCACACCTTGGGGACCGTTCCCCCTTCCGGAGCATTCGCGTGCCTGCCCTCGGACTCCGCGCTCACCAGCTGCAAGACACCCCCAACGTCACGCCGTTCATCGACATCTTGCTTGTGCTGCTTGTGATCTTCATGGTCTCGGTCCGGTTCCGGATGGCAGTTGACGCGCAGATCCCGCCGCCGAACCCGGTGGCCCCCACTCAGCCGCAGCTCCTACAGCTTGTGCTTGAGCTGCCCGACGCCGGCGGGTTCCGGCTGAACGGGCAGCCGATTCCCGACAACCAGCTTGATACTCATCTTGCTCAAGTGGTCGCCACCCGCCAAACAAAGCTGTTGTTCATCAAGGCTGGGGCGGACCGCACCTACCAGGATGTGGTCGCCGCCATGGGCCGCGCTCGTGGCGCGGGCGTGCAGGTGGTCGGTTTGGTTCCATATGCCGACCGATAACGTGGGCGCGGCTGCCTAACGCAATTGCGCATCAGCTGCGGGCGCCGTGCCCGCCGATCCGAATTCGATGGTCCACCGCGGCACCGGCGCTCCGGTGCCGCTCGGGCGCTCGCCACGCGAGCGCCCGGCAGCTGCATGCGCTAGTTAGGCAGCAGCGCGATCAAGGTAATCCACGAACGCCGAGACGGCGACGAAGGTTGCGGTGGCGAGTGCGCTAATCAGGAAGGCGAGCCCGACCGCGCGCCAGAATAGCGCGCGATCGCGTGAGCCGTCGGTATCGCTGATATCCGTGGGGTCATCCACGATGCCAAGCACAAGAAGAATGCCAAGTACTGCGAGGCAGGAGAGCACCAACAGCCGCACAAGTATCCAATGCTCATATGGCGGGTGCGGAATGAGCGCCATCGGGTCGTGCAGAAGCGTCACAGTGAGCGCGCCAAGCCCGACGGCGATGAAGATGGCTGCAATCTCGAGGACTCGCATCTTGGATCTAGAGAATTGGTACCGCAGCCTCAGGCGAGCCGTTAGTCATCCTGGTCCCGCGGGCCTCCGGGCGTCCGCTCTCCCTGCTGACGCGAGGCACCGCCGGGCAAGGCGCGGGCAAGCAGCCCTGCTAGATCCGGTGCCTCGCTCTCCCATTCCGAGCGAAGACAGGAAACAACCCGACATTCGCCACCCGCTTCGACGAGCAAGGTGACGTGGGTGGCGGCTTCCTCCTTACGCACCTCCGGCCGCAGGCGAAACATCCAGGTGCGACCGTCCGGGCCAGTGGTAGCGCGCTCGATCAGGACCCTCCCTCATGACGGCGATTCCTGCGGTGGTGGCCTGGAAGGCGTGCGGCTGCTGCCTAACAACTTGCGCATCAGCTGCAAACGACCTGAGACAACTTACGTTCCTTATCGCCTCACGGAACGCTGAGGGTCAACGGAGATCCGGCGAACCCGCGTTTGTCAGCTGGATGCGCGGGTTAGGCAGCTTGCCCGCGCTTTGCTGCACGGCGGGCCAATTCCTCCTCCCGCCAATGGACCAGGAGCCCCGCTCGAGCGCACATCTTGAAATTCACGTCAACGGAGTAATGGGGCACGTAATTCGCCCGGACCTCATCGAGAGGCCTCACAGCTCTCTTAGAATCTTTGATCACGGGCTCTAACAGAAATCTCCGACCGTCTTCCTCGAATACGACCCAGGCGTGAAATCCCAAGCCCCGGCCGTCATGTCGCCACTGTCCGACATACAAATCGGCAGGGAACCCTAGCTCCACGATCTTCCGCCACGCCCACAGGGCGTAGTCTTCGCAGTCACCCTTGCGGAGCTGCTCGAAAGTGAGGGGATGCTGCCAATAGTCCGGTTCTCGAAAGAGCTCGGAGTCGTGCACGTATTGGCAGCCTGCCAACCAGTCGCAGATTGATCCCACATCGCTTACCGCGACGGTGCTTTGACCCTCGAAGTACCACGAGAATGGTTTCCGAGAGCCTAGCCCAAACCGATCGGGACCTATCACGAAGGTGCTCGCGGACTCCCATGGATCAGTCACTGTCGTGCGCACGATCCAGAAGCGATAAAGCGGTCGGAGAAGCCGGCCAAGGCAGCGGCGGACGAGGTTCAAGCATGCTCCTAGTTCTCAACGCAAGCTGCCTAACTAGTACTTCTACGGCGGTCCACGGTCGGAATCGTCGCGATGTATCCACTCCGCAACATTCGCCCACATCACGCTTTAACCACGATCCCAGCTTCGACGCATAAGCTGGGAGAGATAGCATGGACCGCAGCATAAGCCAGGTCGATTCCGCTTACGACCTACTGCTGTTGGCGGGCGATGGGGCCTCTCCCAATCTGCCGTGGGCTCGGCCGGGCGGCTAGTGAAAACCCGCCTCGCCAGACGCTCCATCCGACAGAAGGCGATCGGTTAATTCGGGTGTGGCCTCATATAGAAGGGCGAAGCGTTTTGTCTGCCTATAAAAAGGGGGCCTGTCAGAAAATCCGGCGAAAACTCCGCCTGGTACCAGTCGCACCCGGCCAGCTGCTTGGACCCACAGGCCGAAGTCCGGGTCGGCGCCAAGTCGCCGAGGTTGATCTGCAGGCCCGGCCCGTCATGGGGTGTCAGCCTAAGTGGCACGTTCTGGCGGCGGCTTGACTCAGGTGAGCCTGCTGCAACCCACAACTCCGAGAGACCTGTGGGCAAATCTGTGTGCATTCACCTCGGTACACGCGGGTACCGGCCGTCCCAGAAAGGAGAACTACCCCTAGCTAAAGCAATGGGGTGTAACACAGAAACATCCTGTGAAACACCCCAAGATCACGGCTCTATAGTTTGCAGACCTCTGCCTTACCACTTGGCTACGGCGCCGGAAAGGACCACGAACCTAATGCGATGTAACGTGTTAGGCAACCACACCACCCTATGGCGCCTGTCTATGGCTCTGCTGTGACTGAGGGCAGTTAGGGCAGTCGAACGCCCCTAACCTCGCGTTGGCTGGCTCCTCGCCTGCACGGTACGAATCCCGTTCGAGTCCTCCCAGCGCAGGCGCAGCACGGGGAGAGCGGCTGCCGCTCCCCCGGGTCGCCGGAACACATGTCGCTCCTCCCGTGCTTCGCCCGCGCCGAGCGTGATAGCCTCCGGTCCGACCACGACTTCCGCTGTTCCGTCGGGCGCCACTGACTCGATCCACCGTCGCCCGATCACACGGCCTTCGCCCGCGTTGACGATCCGGGTCGTGACGATCACGGGTCCAGCGGGATCCGGTGGCTGGAAGCAGCAGATGATGTCGAGCTCGACCTCGGCGGGAATCGGGCCCGGTAGATTGCAGTAGCGGTAGGCGGCGCCGACTTTTTCCACGTCATTGATATCGCGGTTCACAGCGCCGACGATGCCGCACGCTCCGGAGATCGATACCGAGTTGCCGTAGCCATCACCGTACTCGCCGTTCGAAAGCATCAGCTTGCGCTCCTGTGCCCAGGCATTGCCTTCAGTGCGAAAGTGGTACGCCGCACCTGTCGTGTTCACGCTGCCGTCGGCGAGCCAGGCACCGATCAGGATGCGCCCATCGTCGATCGACACCGAGTAACCGAAGTTGTGGTCGTCATCGCCGTCGTCGGCGGTGAGCTTCTGCGACTCGGCCCACTCACCCGAGTTCGTATCGCCGACGAACACGTACGCGGCGCCTGCCGCATCGCCCTTCGCATCCTCCTCTTTCGCGCCCACGACGATGCGGTTGCCGGAGATGGCGACAGCCGAGCCAAAGAAGTCGTGGTAGGCCGGATCGGAGGCGACCAGCTTCGCTTCCTCCTTCCAGGTCGAACCCTGTCTGCGGAACACATATGCCGCGCCGCCAATGGTATTCCCGACGACGCCCTTCTTCGCGCCCACGACAATGACATCGCCATCAATATCCACCGCGGTGCCGAACTCGATGAAGTCGATCGCGTCGCTCGCCTCGAGCAGGGCGTCGAGATTCCACTGTCCATTGGCCGCGTTGCGGCGATAGACCCACGCCACGCCGGGCCCCGTAAAGGTTGGCGGCGGCGGGTAAGGCGCGCCGACCACTGCGTAATCACCCGAGATCGCCACCGCGCTTCCGAAGCCACTTTCGCCGATCGAATCCACGACCAGCCTCGCCGCCTGCGTCCAGACATCACCCGAGCGCTCGAAGATGTAGGCGGCGCCCGAAATGAAACCCGTGGTGACGTCGCCGAATGCGCCCACGACGACGCGATCGCCTGAGATGTCAACCGACCACCCGAAATCGGCGTTTGTCACTGGCGTCGCCGATGTGATGGTTGCCTGCAGCGGCCACGACTTTCCCGACCGATGGTAGATCAGCCCCTTCCCGGCATTCGAACCGATCGTGTCGCTCCTCGGGACGCCGTCGATCGCCCAGTTACCGTCGATCGCAACTGCCCAGCCGGCCTGGTCGAACGCAGCGCCGCTCGGGTTCGGTAAGCGCGCCGACCCACACGCTCCGATCGTGAAGCAGGCGAGCAGGAGGAACGGCTGGACATGGCGGGAACGCGTGGGAACCTCCGTTGAAGGCGCCATCGCGTCGCTGGTACTGAATGACGGCTTGAAAATGGCGGTTTCCCCGAATCCTAGCGTCCGCGAATGAGATGGGCCCGACGCGCTCGAGCAAAAGTTCCCGCGACGGGTTCCGTGTAGACCTCCTCGGCTCGCAGGACGGCCCAGCATTGCGCGGTTCGGACCCGTCGCGAGATCCGGTCCGTTTATCGACTTCCAATATCCTACTTGCCGATAATCGATAAATACATTATTGATATTCGATATATCAACGAGTGGTGAATCATGTCAGGGCCAACCTCGTCATCCGCCGCGCTGCCGATTGCGTCCGTTGTGCTGCGGATCCTCGTCGTCCTGAACTGGCTGATGGGCGCTGCGATCCTCGCTCTGCTGTTTGTCATCCCGAACGAGCATTGGATCATGAGCGCTTTCAAACTCTCTCCTTCCCCTGAGGCAGAGCGGCTGGTCATGGGCCTGCGCGCGATCGCCGTGCTCGGCCTCGCCGCGATCCCGCTGAATTACGCCGTCCTCAAACGTCTGCTCGCGATGGTGGAGACGGTTCGCGTGGGCGACCCGTTCGTCGCCGCGAACGCGGATCGTTTGCAGGCGATCGCCTGGGCGCTGCTCGGGCTGCAGGTTCTCAGCCTCATCATCGGTGCGATCGGCAAGGCTGTTTCCACCCCGGCACATCCGGTCGATGTCGATGCCGGCTTTTCGATCAACGGCTGGCTCGCCGTACTCCTCACGTTCCTGCTGGCTCGCGTGTTCGCGGAAGGCACCCTCATGCGCGAAGACCTCGAAGCGACGGTGTGACATGGCCATCGTCGTCAAGCTCGACGACGCGCTCCACGATCGGCGGATGACGCTGACCGAGCTCGCAGATCGGGTCGGAATGACGCTGGCTAACCTCTCGATCCTCAAGACCGGCAAGGCGCGCGCGATCCGCTTCTCGACGCTCGATGCGATCTGCGACGCGCTTTCGTGCCAGCCTGGGGACATTCTCCGGTTTGAGCCGGACCCAGCAGAGCACGAGCGATCGGCAGCGGCGAGCAAATGGAGCGGATAAGGCGCCCATTTGGACAACCCGGCAGGGAGGGCGTCGCGGTGGTCAGAGAACAAGGGTGAGCCCGCCGGTGAACACAAGCGCGCCACCCCAGAGCAGGTCGATGTTGAACCACAGCGTCCGCAGCAGTCGGAGCCCAAGCTTGTGGTACACGACCACCGCGATGAGCCCGGTGACGAGGAGATAGCTGGCGCTGTGCATCGCCGTCGCCCAGAGACCCCTGCCCAGGTCGCCTGACACCGGTAACAGTGACGCGTGAGCCAGGTGCAGCTCGTGGGAACCGGACAGTCCGGCATGGCCACTCCCGGCCTCGGGACCACCGAGCAGCAGTGGCAGGACCATGAGCCCCGCTCCGTGCGCCGTGGCCATGAGAAAGGACCACGTCGTCAACTCGCGAAAGCCGACCCGCATGCCGCCGTAGCGCGGATGCCGATGGCGGACGACGCGGAGCGTGCCGAGCATCAGGAGGAGTCCTCCCACAAGCCACTTGAGCACCACAGGGGGCAGTATCGGCCCCAGCGCCACCGCCACGAGGACGGCGGCGCCGACGGCCAGCGCATGGCCGACGGCGAGCGGCGAGAGCGC
The DNA here is from genome assembly GCA_035707305.1 of Gemmatimonadales bacterium. Taxonomy (GTDB): domain Bacteria; phylum Gemmatimonadota; class Gemmatimonadetes; order Gemmatimonadales; family GWC2-71-9; genus DASQPE01. The sequence continues at coordinate 9,718 of DASSUE010000044.1, read as the reverse complement.
GCGCCAGACGGCGCGGCTCCTGCCTTCCTGCAGGCCGAGCGCCACGGCGAAGAGCCAGCCCATTCCCGGGTTGAGCCCGTGACCTGCGCCCAGGGCTGCGAGCGCCAGCCAGGTTCCGGTCATTGCGTCCTCGACCCGGTCAGGTGAAGCAGAAGGAGTCGGAGGACGCGTCGCCGCCCTGCAGCCGAACCTGGTGCGGACGGAGCCCCTGCTCGAGCTCGACGAAGAACCGCGAATCCGCGGCCATGCCGCCCTCGGGCGCGGCGTCGAGCTTCGCGATCCATCCGCGAATCCCATCCGGGTAGAACTGCGCGTCCCACGGGGTGTAGAGCGAGTTGGTGACGTAGACCCGCCGACCGTCGCGGCTCACCTCGACCATCTGCGGCCCGCCGTTGAGCGGCTTGCCCAGGTTTGAAGGGTGCGCGCTGCCCGCCACGATGCCACCGAGCTTCACGATGCCGGTGAAGACCGGATTGAACGGGTCGCTCACGTCGTACTGCCGGAGCTCGCCGGTGCCCCAGCACGAGACGTAGAGGAACTTGTCGTCCACCGACAGGTTGATGTCGGTCACCAGCGGCGGCACGGCCTTGAACCCCTTGAGCAGCGGCGGCAGGTCCGCCTCGTCGGCCGGGACCGCGGGAATCGTGATGACCTTCCTCGTCTTCCACTCGCCCTTGCCGTTCCCGTTGGAGCGGTCGAGGTACCAGACGAAGATCGAGCTCGACAGGTCCACCAGCGACAGCACCACGCCCACGAAACCGTAGGCGCGGCTCGGATTGTGGGCGGGCCGGAGCTCGAGCACCATCTGCTGTTCGACGCCGAGGTCGAGCTCCTGGAGATGGGTCCGCTTGCGCAGGTCCCAGACATGCAGCTTGTGGCCGTACTTGCCGCCCAGGAGCAGCTCGGGGTTCACGCCGTCCTTGACCATGTTGGGCGTGCCCCACTCGCTCGTGATCATGATGTCCCGACCCAGATGCCAGAAGAAGTCGTAGGCCAGGTACTGCGGCCCTCGGTCCTGCTCCCACCGGCCGTTCACCTCGAACGTCTCGTGATCGAGCATGAAGATGCCGCCCGGGCCGTTGCCGTCCGGGGCGCCGAGGGCGTTCAGGTAGATGCCGTCGGGTCCGCAGTGCACGGTATGCGGCGCGGCATAGCCGGTCTTCCGCACCACCTCTTCACCCTCGATCACCTTCACCAACTGGGGTCGGCGCGGGTCGGGCTTGGTGTCGAGGATGTGGATCCGCGACGAGTGGGTGCCGGGCACGATCAGGTACCGCCGATCGACGTGGGCGTTCGGGGCCCAGGGGCACAGGTGCGAGCTGCAGGCGTTCCAGCCGAAGTGGTGTAACTCGTTGTCGCCGTGAGGGAATTCCGTGAGACCCACGAGGCGGCCGAAGCCACGGCTGTCGGGGTCGGTGTCCACGACGCCGATGGCGTCGCGCTGGCCATTCCCGCCGCTGGCCAGGAGGGCGACGTACGCCAGGCGTTCGGTGGGCGCCTCCATCGCCAGCTTGGGGGAGGGGTAAAAGGAAGGATCGGGACGCAGGCGTGCCATCGTTGTCGCTCCTGATGAGGTGACATGGGTCCTCATTAGGTATCTGCGGAGGAATACTTCCGGAGCAGACATGCTCCGAGCAGCGGGTTCCGGGGGGTTATTCGCGGCGGAGCGCTGGTGCCCCAATCCGATTCATGGCTGCCAGCGCCGTACGCTCCTCCAGCTCTGCCTCCTCGGTGTTGCCGAGAACCGCATACGCCCGAGACAACAGGAGCCTGGTTTGGGCGAGCTCGATCGGCAGATCGATCTCAGCCCAGATCCGGCACGCGCGCCGAAGATGCACGATCGCCTGCTCGGCCTGTTCCTGCGCGAGCTCGACCCTGCCCCGCGCGAGAGCGGCCGCTGCCACGAGCGCGGGCGCCGTGTAGGTCGCGATGATCGTTTCCAGCTCGGACACCGCCTCTGCAGCCGCGGCGGCCTCTCCGCAGGCGGCTCTAATCTCGACCAGAGCAGGCAGCAGCTTGGCACGGTCGAGTGGCGTGGGCCCGAGCTCGATCATCGCTCGCTCGATCATCGAGCGCGCTGCCTCGGGTTTCCCTTCGGCCAGGCGCAACAGCGCCAGGCCCGGCTGCGGATCTCGGCCCCGCGCGTGCGCCTCGCCGAACATTTCGGCGGCGACTGCCAGATCGCCCATCCGCCGGCGGATCTCACCCAGCTCATAGAAAGCCTCCCCGGCAACGTCGGTCAGAAAATCGCCCAGCTCTTCGGCCGCACGCCGCGCCTCGTGCTCCGCCTGTGTCAGCGCTCCCCGCAGCCGAAGAATCCCGGCACGGTGCACCCGGCAGATCCCCGGGTATCCTGACTCGGCGTGTGGTTGAACCCAGGCGCTGGCGACGTCGTGCCACTCCGCCGCCCGGCCGAAATCTCCCAGCCGCTCGCAGGCACTCATCATGTTGCAATAGGCGCGTCCCGTCGTACGCGGCGTCAACTCGCCGGCGGTGGCAGCGGTCATGGCCTCGTCAATCAGCGCCATCCCATCCTTCACCCGTCCGAGCATGACGAGCGCTCGACCTCGATCCTGCAACGCCAAAGCGTGGAGATCGGCATCGCCGACCCGCTGAGCGATCTCCAGCGCCCGGTCCGCGTACTCCATGGCGTCGCCGGGCTTTCCTTCGGCTTCCAGCGCGATCACGAACTTGAGCCGGCAAAGCCAGCCGTGTTGGGAGGTCTCGGGCAGACCTTCCAGATGCCGCTCGGCCCGGCGGAGCCAACCCTGCCCGACGGATCGAGCCAGTCGATGGAAGTAGTCCTCCGCCAGGGCGAGCGCGACCGTCGCAGCGGCGCGAGGCTCGCCGCGCTGGACGTAGTGCCGGTATGCCCGTTCCCGCGCGCGGATGCACACGGTTCCATCCGACAGCCACCATGCAGCCTCCGCCAGGCGCTCCAGATCTTCGGGCTCCAACGCGCTGCCGGAATCTGCTGCGCGAAGGCGGTCGTAGACCTCGCGCCATGCAGTGCGGGCAAAGGCCGCCCTCGCCCGCTGCACCTCATCCACGCCGACCACGGTTGAGGGCGCCGGCCCCGGCTTCGAAGAGGGCGTTGCCGGAGCGGCCAGGGATTGGAGCTCGGCACTGAGCGCGGGCGCGTCGTTGTAGCGATGAGCGGGGTCTTTCTGCAGGAGGCGCTGTACGATCGCCTCCAGCCCGGGCGGCACCTCGGGCCGGAGCGCCGCGACGCTTTCCGGCTCGCGCCATTGGATGGCGGAGAACAGTGCTTTGGGAGACTCGGCGGTGAACGGCGGCCGACCCGCGAGCATCTCGTAGAGCACCGCACCGAGCGCCCACAAATCCGTGCGGTGATCGACCGGATCGCCGCACGCCTGCTCCGGGCTCATGTAGTTGAGCGTGCCCAGCACCGCGCCCGTTCGCGTGAGGGTCGCGTTCGCATCGGCCACCTTCGCGATCCCGAAATCCAGGATCTTTACGCGGCCGCCGGGCGTCACCACGACGTTGGCTGGCTTGATGTCGCGGTGCACCACCCCGGCTGCGTGGGCATGCGCGAGGCCGCTAGCCAGCTGAAGCGCATACTCCAGCGCCTCAGCGACCGGCAACGGCCCTCGCTCGATCTTCTGCTTGAGCGTCTCGCCCTCATAGTAGGGCATGACGATCACGAGCTGCCCCGCCTCAGGCTCCGCCACCTCGAAGATGGTGCACAGGTTCGGGTGGTCGAGCGCGGCGACGGTCTTCGCTTCCTGGAGGAACCGGAGCTTGAGCTCCCGGTCGACACCCAACGACGTCGGGAGGAACTTGAGCGCCACGAACCGCTGCAGCCGGGGATCGCGGGCCTTGTACACGATGCCCATGCCGCCCCCTCCGACCTGCTCTAGGATCTCGTATTGCGAGAGGGCGGCGGCCAACGGCGGGGCAGAGTGCTGCGTCCGCCGACCCGCCACGGCCGCGGCGAGCTTCGCCGTCACGCCGCTCCGTTCAGCGGCGCCCAGCAACGCCTCCACCTCGCGCCGAAGGTCCGGGTCGCCCCCGGAACCCCGCGCCAAGAGCTCGGCACGCTCGTCGGGGGTGAGATCGAGCGCCTCATCGAACAGTGCCTCGACCCGACGCCGGCGTGCGGCGGGATCGCTCGGGCTGTCGTCGGGGACGTCAAGGAAGGCTCGCACTTCCCGAACGAAGCGCCGCCACGCGGGCTCGAAGTCGAGCAGGATGTGGTTGCGGGTCTCGAGCGGAACAAAGCGGGCACCGGGAATGAGCGAAGCCAGCAACCGGCCCTCACTGAACGGAATCCGCAGGTCGCCGGTGCCGTGCAGGACCAGGGTCGGGAGCTTGAGGCGGGGAGCCAGCTCCCGCACGTCCAGACCGTCGAATGTCGCGCAGATGCGGGCGGCGGTTTCCGGTGTCGCCGAGATCCTTTGGAGCTCGTTGAACCATTGGATCTGCTCAGCCGTCCCGTCCGGGAGAAAGAGGCTGGTGAAGAGTTGGCGGAACGCGGGATGATCCTGGCCCCAGCCGACCTCGATCAGGCGAAGCATGAGCTCGCGCTCCTCGCGCTCACGAGCCGAGAGTTCCCGATGCAATCGGCCCCGCGCGTAGCTCCCGTAGAGTATGAGATGGCTGACCCGCTCGGGGTGCCGCGTCGCGTATGCGATGGCGATCGGACCGCCCTGCGAAATCCCAAGGAGGGGAAACCGCTCCAGCTCGAGGGTGTCCACCACGGCCTCGAGATCCCGGACCCACCCATCGAGCGAAAACTCGTCGACCGTCCAGTCGGAGAGTCCGCATCCGCGCTCGTCGTACCGGATGTAGGTGTGATCGCGGGACAGCTCGCGAATCCAGTGGCGCCACACCGGGCTGTTGCTGTCGAACTCGACGTGGCTGAGCCAGTTGGCCGCCTTCACGAGCGGCGGTCCGCTGCCGACCGTGGCATAGGCGATGCGCGCCCCGTCTGACGAGGTGCAGAACCGGATCTGCTGATCGATGGCGGGGCTCACGCGGTGGGCTCGGGATAGAAGTAGCGGTAGAGCCACGCACGCGCCTTCACCCAGTCGCGGTGCACGGTGCGCTCCGAAACCCCCAGAGCCGTGGCGATCTCCTGCTCTTCCATGCCGCCGAAGAAGCGGCACTCGACGACCTGACGCTGGCGCGGCTCGAGCGCGGCGAGGGCATCCTCCAGCGCGAGCACGCCGTCGGGATCGAATTCGCTCGACCAGGCGCCGTCGGTCAGCGTGGTGCGTTCCCACAGCCCGCCGCCCCGTTTGGCAGCCTTCCGACCGCGGGCCTCGTCCACCAGGACCTGCCGCATTGCGCGGGCTGCTAGGGCGAGAAAGTGAGCCCGGTCAGTGGCCGCGAGAGCCGCCGTGCCGAGCTTGAGGTAGGATTCGTGAACCAGCGCGGTGGCGTTCAACGTGCGCTCGCCGTACTCGTGCCCGAGCTGCCGCCGCGCCAAGCGGCGGAGATCCTCGTAGAGCAGCGGGACGAGGCGCTCGAGCGCAGAGGGTTCCCCGTCGCGCGCGCTGCGCAGCAGCCGGGTGACTTCGCCGACATCGAACTGGGGACTATCCACGCCAGTGCCAGATGGAAACCTCTGGCAAATTTGCCGTCTCAGGTTGGACTCGGCAACGTCGGAGCTACCCGTCCGCAACCTTGCGATGCACCGCGACGCCCTACGGGGCGCCATGCGAAGTACATTGGCTCCGGGCTCAGGCAGGTGCAACGGCGGCGCACGGGACGAACGACCCCCGACTAACTGTGCTCAAGGTGGGCGCACTGGGGTACCGCGACCAGAGGGGAGCTAGCCCTAGCGATGAACAAGGAGTTCCGTAGCGCCGACGTGCTCGTGGTGGGCCTCGTGCTGCTCCTTGGTTTTTTCAAGTTGCCTCACCCGTTCATGGGCGACCAGGCGCTGTCGCTCCTCATGGCGGAGCGGCTCGCCGACGGCGGTGTGATGTACCGCGACCTCTGGGACCTCAAGCACCCCGGCATCTTCGTCTTCTATTTCCTCGGCGGCAGTGCGTTCGGGTTCACCGAGCTCGGCATCCACGCGTTCGAGCTGCTTTACATGAGCGCCTTCGCCGTCACGCTGGTGTGGGCGACCCGGGACCTGTTCCAGCACCGTTTCGTCGCCAGCCTGAGCCCGCTGCTGGTCGTCGGGGTCTACTATGTGGTTTCGCACGTGTGGCACCAGACCCAAACCGAGTCGGTGGTGGGATTCCCGCTGTTCCTGGCGCTCGCGTGTCGGCATCGTGCCCTGATCGCCGACGGCGCGGCCGCTCGCTGGCTGTTCGCTTCGGGGCTCGCCGCCGGCATCGCGCTCTGCTTCAAGTTCGTGCTGTTGCCGATCGTCCTCGCCTTCTGGATCACGGGTGAATGGGAACGCCAAAAACGTGAACTCGGCCGGCCGGCTGGTGCAGTCGTTCGCGCCGGTCTGCCGCTTCTGGCGGGCGCTGCTCTCCCGCTCGGGGCCATCCTGATCTATCTCCTGCGCTACGACCTGCTGCCGCTCGCAGCCTGGACGTTCGTCACCTACCCTGCCCGCGCGGTCGCCGAGGTGCCGCCGGACTTCGGCATGCTGTCCACCGGCGCCCGCTGGTTCGCAGCGACGTTCGCTCCCCTCCTGCCGCTGGCCGCCGTGGGAGCCTACGTCGCCTGCGCCGGCCGCCGATTCCTGCCTGTCAATCTCCTCCTCTGGCTCGTCCTTGGCCTCGGCGTGATCCTGATCCAGCGCATCTCCTGGTGGCCGTACCATTACCTCCTTCTGGTAACGCCGGTCGGGTTGCTCGCCGCCGTGGGCATCGATGCGATGTGGGCTCGGGTCGAGCGGGTGGCAGCCCGCGGTTTCCGGTGGCCGGTTCGCGTGGGCGCGGCCCTGCTGCTCGCGCTGCTGCTGACGCCGCTGATCCGAGCGGGGGCGTCGATCGCGCGACGTTCAGCCCGCTACGGGTACGGCATCCGCGAGGAGCAACGCATCGCCTATCAGAAGAGGGTGAGCCGGGACTACCGTGAGATGGCGAGCGACTTGGACTTCCTGCCGGCTGCGAGCGGCCGGCCCCGCGATCTATATGTGTTCGGGGATCCGCTGTACTACTACCTGGCGCGGCGCCAGCCACCCGTGGCGCTGATGGCGACCTGGTTTCGCGCCTTGCCGGACGTGTGGGTCGATCTGCTGGAGCGGATCGACCGGACCCGGCCGACGTACATCTTCATGTCGAAGGGCGCGTTCGCCGAGGTTCGCAAGGAGGCGCCCCGCGGGATCGAGCCGCTGCTCGAGCGAACCATCCCATTCATCGAGGCCCGATATCAGCTGCACCACCTGAGCCCGGGAGGCACCTGGTACATATTGCGGACCCGCCCCGCTCGCTGAGCGCGGCGTGGTGCAACCGTCCGACCCGCGGCTGGTCCATAGCGATCAGGGCCGCCGCGACACGGTGTACGATGCCCCCGGCACGACCTCGTACGTCGCCCGGCGCGCTCCTTCGTCCACCCGCACGCTGTACCGGGCGGCGAGGCTCGCGTTCGGCACCCAGACCCGGAGCAGCGCGCCGTCCACGATCGCGCCGTAGACGATCGCCCTGGCTCCGGTTGCGATCGGTGCATCCAACACGTCGTATCCCGCCAGCCCTCTCACCGAGTCCACCGGTCCACCGAAAACCGTGAGCAACAGCGCACCGTCGTCCACATCGGCCGAGGTGGTGACGTCGAAATCCACCGGACCGGGCTCGGCCGGGGGCGGCGGTGGCGGTGGCGGCGGGCCGACCTGGTCTCCGTCGCCGCAGGCCCAGACGACCAGTGACAGCGCGGCCAGTGGCCCGAGCGCGCGGCGCCTCATCGTGTGGTCCTCGACGCTGACGGCTGGCCCCTTTCCGCCTCGGCGAGCAGTCGGCGGAGCAGAGCGGGACTCAGGGTAGCCCGGTTCCGGTCGAGATACGCCAGGACGTCGCCCACATCGAGACGGCCGTTGCGATTCCCTTCGCTGTCGAGCCCTTGCGCAACCGGCGCCGACAGCGACGCCCCCGAGCCGAGCAACGCTCGCACCGCGTCCACGACGGCCACGACCTCCGGAGAGACGGTGAACCGCGCACGCACGCTGTAGGGGCGCTCCATTGGCAGCTCGAGCACCGTCCCGGCCGCGGTGGTGTCGCCGGCCCAGCCGAGAAAAGCGGCGCCGGGTGCGATGCGAGCGGTCAGCGTGACCCGGGTGTTCGGCGGTACGTACGCCCCGGCCTCGACGCCGGGCAGCGAGCTGAGCACCTCGCCGGTACCCTCCCAATCCGCCAGCACCCGGAACTCGCGGTCGTATCGTGCGATCACTGTGTCGGGAGCACCCGTCCTGGGCACGAGCGTGAACGCGCGAGGCTGTCCGTTGCTCCACGCCCGGAACCGATGCCGGACGTCGCCCTGCGGCACGAGGTCCGGAGCGGAAACCTCGACCGGCACACCGGGGATGAGGATGTCCTCGAACGGCGCGGCGGTCACCCCGTCCACCGTCAGCTCGATCGTGGTTGGATCGCCCGCGATCCGCGAGCGGGCCCGCCGGGTGAACCGGAACCGCATGGCACCGGCCGGTTCGACTTGCTCGATCTGGTCGAGCATGAACCCGGCAAAGCCGCCGGCGTTGTATTCCGAACGTGGATTCGTAGTCCAAGAGAGCTTGCGCTTGACGCTGCTTCCGGGATACGGATCCCCGCTGTCGCCCCGGTTGCTGGTTCCCGTCCGGCGGAGCTCGTTGAGACCGTCGGCTTGTACCAACGCCACGCCGTGAATGGCGCCCGAATTGACGGAGTTGGTGGTTCCGAATCCGTCGCTGTCGAGCCTGCCCTGGTCGATGTGCCACACCAGAAGTCCCGCCAGCCGTCCCCCGAACCGTGCGGGGTTGAGGAGAGCGCTGTCACTCTCGAGCGGCTGACGGTTCTCGATCAGGAAGTATTCGTCGCCGCCGGGGAGTCTGATCAAGAAGACGCTGTCGCTCCGAACCACCGGCCCCAGCGTCACTGTACGCGACGCGTTGAGCGTATCTACCGTCACCCACCCCAGCTCGGCCATCGACCACGCCTCGAAGCGGGCCGGGCTGTCGGGAACGCGGTAGTTGCCGCTCCCCATCAAGCCCCACTCGCCGATGCCCTGACTGGCGCGGGTGGATGGCCCGGTGTCGTACAGATCCGGTAATCCGAACGCGTGTCCGGTCTCGTGAGCCACGGTGCCGATGGGCATGATTTGGGTCGCCGTGCAAGCCGATGACCCTCCCACCCCGCTCTGCATCGTGTAGTCATCCACCAGGATCCGGCCGCCGTTCCTCCGCGGCGACCGGGTCTCGTAGGGCTGCCCGTTGTTCCATACGCTGATCACCCAGCGGTGCGCCCAGATGTGGCTGGTCCGGCAGGCACCATCCACGTCCGGATGGATGAAGGTGACGAAGTCGACGACGCCGTCGTCGTCACCCGAGTTCGGCACCGCATCGGGGCCGTCGTTGTCGAACTGTCCCCAGTCCAGCGTGCCGTCGTCGAAGTGCGCCAGAGCGTCGAGCAAAAGCTCGCCCAGCCGTCCGAAGTTGGGGCAGGCATTCAGCACCCCGACCCCGTTGCAGCCGTCCTCGTAGTAGCTGTTGGTCTGCGGCGCGAGCCACCAGCCGCGGACCACGCCCTGGATCTGGACATTTCCGTTGGAGACCTGGGTGTAGAAGCTTCGCAGACTGTACGGCCGGTCGGCGGGCAAGTCG
>DASSUE010000043.1:0-10272 GCA_035707305.1 Gemmatimonadales bacterium | reverse complement strand
GAGTCCCCGGCAATCTCGAATGCCTGGCGGGCCGACCACCCGGCCGCCTGATGCTGGCCGTGGCCGTCTCGGTTGGTGCCGCTGAAGATCGACACCACCACCTGCGGTCGAAACCGCCGCACGACGCGCACGACGTCTTTGAGGATCGAGTCCCGCGGCCAGTGACTCCAGGTCTCCTCCAGCGACTTGGAGTAGCCGAAATCGTACGCGCGGGTGAAGAACTGGCGGGCGCCATCCAGCCGGCGAGCGGCCAGAAGCTCCTCGCTGCGCAGGAGGCCGAGCGCTTCGCCCAGCTCCGGACCGATGAGGTTTTGCCCGCCCTCGCCGCGGTTCAGCGACAGATACGCCGCCTCGGCTCCCATTCCGCGCACGAGGAGGGTCAGCAGCTCCGTATCCTCGTCGTCTGGATGGGCGCCGATCATCAGGACGCGTTTGTAATGCCCGAGCATTCTTAGCTCGTGCTGCAATGCTACCGCGCCGCCGGTTGATGGCGGTTCGAGCTGGGCCTGCAGCGGTGGGGCACAAGCGAGGGCGCCGAGCAGAACCCCGAGCGCCCCGAGCGTGGGACAGCGGTACACGAGCCCGGCCGGGAGTGGACCGGGGGAAACTAATCCCGGTCCGGAGCGGCGGTCAGCTACGTCACTTGACGGGCGCCGCGCCGAGTGGCGTTTCCCGGATGATCTGGCGGAACTCGGGATGCATGCGCCAGAGATACGCGCCCATCGCGAGTGCGGCGAGCGTGTTCGCGGTGAGCACGGTCCAGAACGGGAACAGCGCGCGGGTGGTCTCCGACACCAGCATCAGCAGTCCGTAGAACAGCACCTCGAACACCAGGAACACCTGCAGCAACGCATAGCGCACCACCGATTCTTTCGCGGCCCAGCGCACCAGCCGGACCAGCCCGATGCCGAATAGCAGGAACGCGCCGAAATGGACCGCGGTGTACGCGATCACCGCACCGAAATGAATGGTGTCGAGCGACGGGGTCGATTCTCCGAACAGGAGCACCTGTCCGAGCACGCTGGGCGTGCGCAGGGGATGGCCCTGAATCAGATCGAGAATGAGGAACCAGACTGCGACGGTGGCGGCTCCGATTGCACCCGTGTAGGTGCCTTCGTCGCCGGCGGAGAGACGTTCGTCCTGCATTGTGGCCCTCCCCTGCGTGGGGGAAGGAGAGTGGCGCCGCCCCGGCTCGTCGCTCGGGACGGCGGCCCGGAGTGAACAACTCCGAGCACCGCGCCGCCGCGGCCCATCCCTAGACTGCGGGATGGGCGTCGCGTGCGCAAGGGGCGTCAGTCAGGGACTGCGCGGCGGGCTCGCCGGAGGGGCTGGAGGGGTTTCCACTTCGTCGGCGAGCGGCACCTGCCGGAGCGAGCGCCGGAGGGCCGGATGTCGCGACCACGTGACTGCCAGCATCGTCCCGATACCCATCAGCGCGCCGCCCACCGTCGCCCACCAGGGGAGCGTGTACCGGGTAAAGCGCGAGAGTGCGTACGTATGGAAAACGAGCCACGCGCTGACCAGCACGATTCCAATCCAGAGTCCCATGCGGAGCTCCAGGTGCTCACTCGCCAGGTGCACGAGTCGGATGAGCGCCAAGCCGAGCACCGCAAACATCACGAAGTGAACGACGGTGTAGGCCACGATCGCGCTCGTGTCGAGCGGCCCCGCCCCGGGCGGGCGGTCCCCTTCGATGAATATCTGGCCGAGCCCGTTCGGGGTGGCCAGTGGCGTGCCGGCAATGAGATCCACCACAAACCACCAGGCCGCCACCGCCGCACCGCCGAGCAAGCCGACGACAAGGCCCTCGCGGACCGTCGAGTGGGATTCCGCATGCATGTGCGCTTCCTGGTCAGCGACTCAGGAAGTGTGCGGGGGAATGGATGTGGACGATGTGTTCTCGCTCACCGGGTGGGAGGGAGGGTCGTCGTACGAGTCGGACACCGGCGGGGCAACGTGTTCGGCAGACCGGCGGGCAGCGCGCTCTCGCTCCCGTCGGCGGCCAAGCACGAACGCGGCGACAAAGCAGATCAAGGCATCGACGAGCAGGATCTCACCGGTCGTGGTCCAGAGCGGTCCGGCCGGCTGATGCAGGAGAAGGAGCATGCCCACCGACACCAGGATGGTGCCGACGCCGCGAAGCACTTCATCCACGTTCTTCCAGCCGGTCCGCCGCGCCCAGTATACAGCGGCCCCCAACCCCAGCACGCCGAGAAGAAGGATGCCGTACCAGATGAGGATCCAGTACTTCAGGCCAGCCACCATCGCCTACCTCCCGGCAACGGATCGGGCGGGGGAACCCGGTAACTCTCTATTGTAGAGGTGCTTGCTAGTGCCCACCAGCCCCCCGGCAGCGCTCGCAACCGCAGGTAGCCCTGAGCCGGGCGAAGTGGTAGATCCCCGTGTCGTGGCCGTCGCTCCACCGGACTCGGAGGCCATACGCCCCCACCAGTGCCACCGTCGAAGGCCGGACGTCGACCGGAACTGTCTGCGGGTCGAGCAGCGGCCGCCCGGTCATCTCTTCGATGCACGCCGCGCAGGGACAGGCGAGCCGGAGCTCGCGCGCGGGATACAGCCAGCCGTGTCCCGCATCGTCCCATTCTATGAAGATGCCGGCGTCGCGGCGCTCGATGGCGCGGGGAACCGGCGGAAGTGTGGCCATGCTTTATAATTGTGCGATGACCACCCATTCCGTGAACCCCCTCGGCACCCGTGGCACCCTGCGTCGCGGCAGCGAGGTGGCTACGATCTTCCGTCTGCCGGAGCTCGCCCGCCAGAACATCGCCGAGCTGGACCGGCTGCCCTTCTCGATCCGGATTCTGCTCGAGAACGCGCTGCGACATGCCGGCCGCGGTGTGGTTACGGAAGACCACGTGGCTTGGTTGGCGCGGTGGCAGCCGAGCGCGACCAGCCGCTCGGAGATCCCGTTCATGCCCGCACGCGTGGTGCTCCAGGATTTCACCGGAGTGCCCTGCGTGGTGGACCTGGTGGCGATGCGCGACGCCATGGCCCGCATGCAGGGCGACCCCGATCTCATTAATCCGGTGGTTCCCTGCGATCTGGTGATCGACCACTCGGTGCAGGTCGATCATTACGGCTTCGAGCGAGCCTATCAGCTCAACGTCGATCTGGAGATGCAACGGAATCAGGAACGGTACCAGCTGCTCAAGTTCGCGCAGCGGGCCTTCCGCAACTTCCGCGTGGTGCCACCCGGCACCGGCATCGTCCACCAGGTCAACCTGGAGTATCTGGCGCCGCTGGTGCAGCTGCGTCCGCAGCATGGCGAGCTCACGGCCTATCCCGACACGCTGGTGGGCACCGATTCGCACACCACCATGATCAACGGGCTCGGGGTGCTGGGCTGGGGTGTCGGTGGCATCGAGGCCGAGGCCGTGATGCTGGGCCAGCCGTATTTCATGTTGATCCCCGATGTGATCGGCATGAAGCTGACGGGCGAGCTGCCGCTCGGGACCACCGCCACCGACTTGGTGCTGACGGTCACGCAGATGCTCCGGAAAAAGGGAGTGGTGGACAAGTTCGTGGAGTTCTACGGTCCCGGGTTGTCATCGCTCGGTCTCGCGGATCGAGCGACCATCGCGAACATGGCCCCCGAGTACGGCGCAACCATGGGATTCTTCCCGGTGGACGCGGAAACGCTCCGCTATCTCGAGCGGACCGGCCGCGAGGCCGCGCTGGTCGGGTTCGCGGAAGCGTATTGCAAGGAGCAAGGGCTGTTCCGCACCGACGCCACGCCGGACCCGGTCTTTACCGACACTCTGGAGCTCGATCTGTCGAAGGTCGTGCCCAGCCTTGCGGGTCCCCGGCGGCCCCAGGATCTGGTCCCGCTCCGCGAGCTGAAGCGCAACTTTATCGTCAACCTGCCCGGATTGTTGAGCGCAAGCGTGCCGGCCGCACGGCGCGAGCTGGTGCAAAGCACCTACTCGCGCTGGGTGGGCGAGGGCGGCGCGAACGTGACCATCGGTGAACACGGCGCGGCGGCCGTGGAGACGGCGCCGCCGGACGCGCCACCCGTGGTTCGCGGCAATCTCGAGGGACAGGAGATCGAGCTGCACGATGGTGCGGTCGTGATCGCGGCAATCACCAGCTGCACCAACACGTCCAACCCGTCGGTGATGATCGGCGCCGGCCTCCTGGCCAAGAAAGCGGTGGAGCGCGGTCTTACCACTAAGCCATGGGTCAAGACCAGTCTCGCGCCCGGCTCGCGCGTCGTCACCGCCTATCTCGACGGCTCCGGACTCACTCGGTATCTCGACGCGCTTCGCTTTCAGACGGTCGGCTACGGTTGCACGACCTGCATCGGCAACAGCGGGCCGTTGCCCGAGGTGATCGGACAGCTGATCGACGAACACCATCTGGTCACCGCTGCCGTCCTGAGCGGCAACCGCAACTTCGAAGCGCGGGTGCATCCCTCGGTGCGGGCAAACTACCTCGCCTCGCCCATGCTGGTCGTGGCGTTCGCTCTGGCCGGCCGGGTGGACATCGATCTCGCCCGTGAACCGTTGGGAACGGGCGCGGACGGGACGCCGGTGTTCCTGACCGACATCTGGCCCACTCCCGCGGAGATCCGCGCCCAGATGGCCGCCGCCCTCAATCCGGATCTGTTCCGGAGTCGCTACGCCTCGGTGTTCGACGGCGACGCCACCTGGCAGGCCCTCGACGTGCCGTCGGGGAGCCGGTTCGCCTGGAACTCCAATTCGACCTACGTGCAGGAGCCGCCCTTCTTCGTGAACCTGCCGACGGAGCCGCCGCCACTTACCGACATCCACGCCGCGAGGGTACTGGCGGTGTTGGGCGATTCCGTGACGACGGACCACATCTCCCCGGCAGGCTCCATCCCCAAGAACGGCCCGGCCGCACGATACCTTCGGGAGCACGGCGTCGAGCAGCCGGACTGGAATACGTTCGGCTCGCGGCGTGGGAACCACGAAGTGATGATGCGCGGCACGTTCGGCAACGTGCGGATCAAGAATGCCCTGGTACCCGACAAGGAGGGTAACTGGACCCTGCACTTCGGGTCGGGCGACGTGATCAGCATCTACGACGCGGCGATGCGTTATATGGAAGCCGGCATTCCGCTCGTCCTCTTGACCGGTAAAGAGTACGGGACGGGTTCCAGCCGTGATTGGGCAGCGAAAGGGCCTGCGCTACTGGGCGTGAAGGCCGTGATCGCGGAGAGCTACGAGCGGATCCATCGAAGCAACCTGGTGGGAATGGGGGTTCTCCCGCTCGCCTACGAGCCTGCGGCCGACCGGCGGACCCTGGGCCTCACCGGCCGCGAGACGTTCGATATCACGGGGATTGCATCCGGCCTCACGCCGGGTGGGCGGGTTCAAGTTCGGGCCGCGTCGGAGGACGGGCGGGTAACAACCTTCCCAGCCGTTGTTCGGCTCAACTCGCCGGTCGAGCTGGAGTACTACCGGCACGGCGGGATTCTTCAGCGGGTGCTTCGGCAGTTCTTAAAGGGGGCCGTGGCCGCTTGAGAACGGCTCGTCACCATGGATCCGTGCTTCCGTGGTAAAGCGAAGCCCTCCCGTGCAAGGAGGGCTTCAATGTATGGGATGGTACCAGGAACTCAGGCCACGAGATCTCGGAGACGATCCCCGGTCTCGCCCTCGCGCAGCCGAAGCAGCGCGCGGTCGCGCAACTGCCGGATACGCTCCCGCGTCACTCCCATCATCCGGCCGATCTCCTCCAGCGTCCTGCTGTTGCCGTCGTCGAGGCCGAAGTACAGCCTGAGCACCTTGGCATCCCGGGGCGGCAGCGTGGCAAGCGCCAACTCGATGTCCCGGGTCTGGCTGTTCACCAGTGTGGACGCGTCGGTGCTCTCCTGCTCGCCGGTAGAGAACCGCTCGATCCGCTCATTGCCCTCGCCATCGCGGGTGGGATGATCCAGCCGCACGGCCTCGGAGTTGAGGGCGCTGAGGCTCCGGACTGCCTCGACCGTCAAGCCGGTGGCGCGAGCCAGCTCCTCGGTGGTGGGCATACGACCCAGCCGATCCTTGAGCAAGGTCGTGGTGCGGCCGAGCCGGCTCAGATCCGCGGTGCGGTTGAGTGGCACTCGGACGGGGCGTCCGTGGCGAGCAATGGCCGCCTGCACCGCCTGGCGGATCCACCACACGGCGTAGGAGATGAACTTGACCCCGCGATCGGGGTCGAACTTCCGGGCGGCGGTCATGAGCCCGAGGTTGCCCTCGCCGATGAGGTCAACCAGCGGCACGCCGCGATTCTGGAACTTCTTCGCAACCGAGACCACGAACCGAACGTTATGCCGCGCCAGCCGTTCCTGGGCCACGATGCTGCCCTTGAACGCTTTGCGGGCCAACTCCATCTCCTCCTCACGATTGAGAAGCGGAACCCTGCTGATCTCATCCAGGTAAAGGTCGAGGCTCTCTCTGCCTTCATCCACTGCTCGAGCGATCTGGGCCGGGCGAACCGGGCGCCGCTTGGCACGTGGCTTCACACTCACTCTGGATTCCTCCTATGGGTCGACCACCCCGGGGGAGAGGCACGACTTTGGGGCCGAACGCTTGACAGTCGGCCAATGTACAAGCTAAGCCACGAAAAATCAATAGGTTAGGTTCAGTATGCATTTCCGGCCCGGCTCCGACGCATAAGCGGCGGTTCGGAGCGCACTTACAGCCCGGCCCGAAGGGCACCGCCGAAAAGACAGAACGCCCGGGCCGAAGCGGCAGGTGCGCACGGCGTATTGTCTTGACCGCGACCCGTTCGCGGTAAGATTAGGTCCGCGAACCACTCCCGTAGAGCGGAGTCCCGATGCGATTAGCGGTCCTCAAAGAGACCGCCCCGCGCGAGCAGCGCGTGGCGCTGGTCCCCGAATCGTGTAAGAAACTGGCCCAGGCCGGGTACGAGGTGGAGGTCGAAGCCGGTGCGGGCGAACCGGCGGGGGCGGCGGACGGGGCATACCAGGCGGCCGGCGCCACGATCGGGCAGGACCCGGCCCGCATAGCCGGCGCCGCCGACCTCCTGCTCAAGGTCGGGCCGCCCAGGGTGGAGGGCGGTCGGGACGAGGTGAGCTGGCTCCGGCCGGGGACGATCTACCTCGGCTCCCTGATGCCGCTCCGGCATCTGGAGGTCGTGCGCGCGCTGGCCGCGCGCCAGGTGACCGCCTTTTCAACCGACGCGATTCCCCGAACCACCCGCGCGCAGACCATGGACACCCTCTCGTCCATGGCCAACATCGCCGGCTACAAAGGGGTGCTGCTCGCCGCGGCGCAGCTTCCGAAATATTTCCCGATGCTGATGACGGCCGCGGGCATGGTCCGCCCGGCACGGGTGTTCGTGGTGGGCGCCGCGGTCGCGGGACTCCAGGCCATCGCCACGGCCCGCCGACTGGGCGCGAACGTGGTCGCCACCGACGTCCGGCCCGAGGTCAAGGAGGAGATCGAAAGCGTCGGCGCCAAGTACGTCGGGATTGAGCTCGGTGAAGCCGCCTCCGCCGGCGGAGGATATGCGAGGGAGCTTTCAGACCAGGATCGAGCCCGGCAGCAGGAGCTTCTGGCGGAACAGGTGGCGCAGGCCGATGTGGTCATCACCACGGCGCTGATCGGCGGGGTGTTCGCACCCCGGCTCCTGACCGCGTCCATGGTACGGTCGATGCGGCCGGGCGCGGTCATCGTGGACCTGGCCGCGGACGGCGGCGGCAACTGCGAGCTGTCGCGGCCGGGCGAGACGATCGCGGTGAACGGGGTCACGATCGCCGCGCCGCTCAATCTCGCCGCCACCATGGCGGCCGACGCCAGCCTGCTCTTCTCCCGGAATCTCACCGCGTTCGTGCAGGCGTTCACGAAGGACAAGCGCTTCCTGCTCGACTTCGACGACGACATTCAGCAGGGCGCCGTCATCACCCATGCCGGCGAGGTCCGGCATGCACGCACCCGCGAGGCACTGGCCAAGGAGGGAGCATGAACGAGGCCGCCCAGACCGCGGCACATGGGTCCGGGGACTTCTGGTCGCTCCTGTTCGTCTTCGTGCTGGCGTCGTTCATCGGGCTTGGCGTCATCAGGCGGGTTTCCCGCCTGCTCCACACGCCGCTCATGTCGATCACCAACGCCATCTCGGCCATTGCCGTGGTGGGCGCGATCGTCGTCGCGGGCGGTGAGGGCCCGCCGCTGATCCGGATCCTAGGCGCGGTGGCGGTGTTCGCGTCGATGACCAACATCGTGAGCGGATTCCTCATCACCCAGCGCATGCTCCGGATGTTCAAGTCCGACGACAAGCCGCACGCCGGAGCCAAGCCATGATCGATTGGCTGGTGCAGGCTGCATACCTGGTGGCGACGGCGCTCTTCGTCTTCGCCCTGCACTGGATGAACGATCCCAAGACCGCCCGCCGAGGTGTGTGTGCCGGTGTCGCGGGCATGGCGATAGCGGTCGGCGCCACCTGGGCGCAGCCCTCGGTGGTGCATCACCTCTGGATCGTCGTCGCGGCGGTGCTCGGATTCGGCGTTGGCATTCCGCTCTCCCGGGTGCCTCTCACCGCCGTGCCCCAGCGGACCGCGCTGTCGCACGCATTCGGCGGGCTGGCCGCCGGCCTGGTGGGTACCGCGAAATACTACCTCTGGCTGGGCGAATCGCCGGAGATGCTCACCGCCTTTCGGATGGGCGCGATCATCATCGAGATCATCCTGGGCTTTCTGACGTTTACCGGCAGTCTCATGGCGGCTGGCAAGCTCCAGGAGGTGAAGTGGATTCCGCAGCGGCCGGTGACGTATCCGCTGCAGAACGTCGCCAACCTGGGGCTGCTCCTCATCGCCGCCGCCGTCGGCGTGGCGCTCGCGCTGCAGCCGACGGCTGACTGGGCGCCGCGGGTCTTCCCGGTGATCATCGTGCTGGCGCTCCTGTTCGGCATCCTGCTCATCATCCCGATCGGCGGCGCCGACATGCCGACGGTAATCGCGATCCTCAACGCCTACGCCGGTCTGGCGGCGGTGGCGATGGGGTTCGTGCTGGACAACAAGCTGCTGATCACCGCCGGGGCGCTCGACGGGTCGAGCGGCCTCATCCTCGCGATCATCATGTGCAAGGCGATGAACCGCTCGTTCACCAATGTGCTGTTCGGCGCATTCGGCCAGGTGCAACAGTTGAAGGGTGGCGGGGAGCAACAGCAGTACAAGTCCGAAACCATCGAGGGGGCTGCCCAGGTTCTCGAGCAGGCAAGCTCGGTGGTGATCATCCCCGGGTACGGGATGGCGGTGGCGCAGGCGCAGCACAAGGTGCGCGAGCTGTACGACCAGCTTCGGAAGCGTGGGATCACCGTCAAGTTCGCGATCCATCCCGTTGCGGGCCGGATGCCGGGACACATGAACGTGCTGCTGGCCGAGGCGGACATCCCGTACACCGATCTGGTGGAGATGGACGAGATCAACCCCGACATGCCGCAGTGCGATGTGGCGCTGGTGGTTGGGGCGAACGACGTGGTGAATCCGGCCGCGCGCACCGACCGGTCGAGCCCGATCTACGGCATGCCGATCATCGACGCCGACAAGGCCCGGACCGTGTTCGCTATCAAACGGAGCAAGAATCCTGGCTTCGCGGGCATCGACAACGCGCTCTACTTCTCCGATCGCACCTGGATGCTGTTCGGGGATGCGAAGGGCGTGGTGGGCGAGTTGTCGAAGCAGATGAGCGGGGGAAGCGGAATGCATTAGGGGGATGGCCGGCCATCCGGCCATCCGGCCCTACCTGTATATTCCGCCCCATCATGCGCCCAGCTTCACGCGCCCCGCACGTGCATAAGTTCGGCGGGGCTTCGCTGGCCGACGCGGCTGCGATCGGCCACGCCACTGGCGTCGTCCTCGGTCACCGCCCTGAGCCGACCGTCGTCGTGGTGTCGGCGATCGCCGGCGCGACCGACGCCCTGCTGGCGATCGCGTCCCACGCCGAGCGCGGCGAGCGGGATGTGGCGGGCCGGCTGCTGCGTTCGCTCCGGGCGCGGTACCTGCGCGCCGCGCGAGCCGTTGGGCCACGCGGCGCCGCGGGGCGTGGGTTGCTTGCGTCCGTGAGCGCGGAGCTCGACGAGCTCGCTGAGCTGGCGGCCGGGCTCCGGTTGCTGCGTGACCTCACGCCCCGCACCAGCGACTTCGTGGTGGCGCGTGGCGAGCGGCTCAGCGCGCGAAT
The DNA here is from genome assembly GCA_035707305.1 of Gemmatimonadales bacterium. Classification (GTDB taxonomy): domain Bacteria; phylum Gemmatimonadota; class Gemmatimonadetes; order Gemmatimonadales; family GWC2-71-9; genus DASQPE01. The sequence continues at coordinate 115 of DASSUE010000043.1, read as the reverse complement.
CGTGGCCGCCGCACTCGAGGTGGTGGGGGTACGGGCTCGGTACGTGGACGCGACCGCGGTCATTCGAACCGATGATCACTTCGGCCACGCGTCGCCCGACTACGCGCGCACCGAT
>DASSUE010000042.1:0-2374 GCA_035707305.1 Gemmatimonadales bacterium | reverse complement strand
GGTCGCGGCCTACGACAACGCGGTGTCGGTGGTCGGCGTGGGGTTCGACATCGCCTGCGGCAACGCGGCGATCCGCACTGACGCGACTCTCGACGATCTCGGTCGAAAGCCGGGACTCGCCCAGAAGGAGCTCAGCCACCTCGCCGACCGGATCGCCAACACCGTGAGCTTCGGCATCGGGCGGAAGAACCGGGCCGACGACGCGCCGACCGACGACCCGCTGTTCGAGGACGCGGCGTGGGAAGCGGTGCCGGCCAAGCGCCGGCAGGCGCTCCACACGAAGGCCCGCCAGCAGCTCGGCACGGTCGGCCGCGGCAACCATTACGTGGACGTGGTCGCCGACGAGACGGGGGCGCTCTGGGGACTGAGGCGCACGGCGGGCCTGGGCCCGCGAGCGCAGGCGCAGGAAGCTCTCCCGCGCCCGCCGTGCGAGGTGGTCACCGGATGCGCTATGGCAACGTGGCGCGTCCGATCGTATTGGCGTCGGTGCCAAACCAGATCGCCCGGGTCGCGCGATCGTAGCTCATGTGCCTTACGACCTTCGCGCCGCTCTTCGCGATCGGCGTTTCGCTGATCACTTTCAGTGACTTGGCGTCGAATCCCACCAGCCGGTTCGGCTGCGGGCCGGTTTCCACGAACCAGACGCGGTCCCGGTCGTCCGCGGTCATCGCGTAGATGAGCGCGCTCCGCTTGCTGGGCGCATCCCATTCCTGAATCTTGCCCGTCGCAGGATCGAGCCGGCCGATCACGCCGCGGACGTAATCGCCGTACCAGATCCGGTCGTCGGATGTGATCGCGATGCGGCGTCCCCGCGCGTCGGGGTCGGGCAGGTCGTACTCCTTGAGCTCGAAGCTCGCCGGATCGACGGTCCCCAGCTTCGAGGTGCCGAACTCGTTGAACCAGGGACGGTTTTTCGAGTCCACCGCGATCCCGTAGGGGCGGGCGTTGGCCGTCGGCACCTTGACCAGCCTGACCTTGCCGTCCGCTACGGTGAGCTTCCCGACGAAGTTGCCTTGCTGCACCGTGAACCAGATGTCGCCCTTCCGGTCGAACACGAGCGTGTGGGGGTCGCCGGCGGCTGGATCGGGCATGGGGTACCGTTTGATGGCGCCGGTCGCGGGTTCGAGCTTACCGATCATGCCGTTCCGGTTGCCGGCAAACCAGACCGCGCCGGCCCGGTCGACGATGAGATTGTGCGGATAGGTGCCGTCCTCGATCTCGTAGCGCTTGAACGTGCCGCTCGCGGGGTCGAGGTAAGCGACATAGTTCCCGGTCTGACCCACGAACCACACCCGCCCTTTCGCGTCGGCGTAGGGATCGCGCGGCCGGGTCTCTTCCCAGGGAACGGTCCACTCGTCGATGCGCACCGGCGCCGAGGCGCCGTCGGCGACGCCGGCCACCGCGAGCCCCGCGATGATGAATGCGCGAATCATGTTGCCTCCACAATGCGATACACGGACCCGCCGGCCGTGAGGATGTACAGCTCCCCGGCGGCGTCCTGGCCGAAACTACTCACGCTGGAGAGCGCGAGTGAGGACCACTCGCGCTCATCGGTCGCCTCCCCGTTCGCAAACCGGAAGCTTCGTACCCAGCCCCCGCAAAAGTCGGAGTAGAAATACGCGCCTTGCAGCTCGGGAATCGCGCTGCCGCGATACACGTATCCGCCGGTGACCGCGCATCCCTCCGAGTGGTCGTATTGCAGGACGGGGAGCTCGAGATCGGTTTCATCGCACCCGCTCGCCGGCTCGAAGCACTCGCGGCCCTCCATGCGGTCCCACCCGTAGTTCACCCCCCGGCCGGCGCCCGCGGCCGACGCGACGCTCACGTTGACTTCCTCGAGACGGCCCTCCCCGACGTCGGCGATGTAAAGGTCACCGGTGACCCGGTCGAAGCTGAACCGCCAGGGATTGCGCAGGCCGAAGCTCCAGACCTCGCCACGTCGGTCCGCGGTGAACGCGAAGGGATTGTCGGGCGGAATCGCGTAAGGGGTTCCGCCATGGAGGTTGATACGCAGGAGCTTGCCCAGAAGTGTCGCGAGGTTCTGAGCATTGTCGTCGGGATCGCCGCCGCCGCCGCCGTCTCCCAGCCCGATGTACAGATGGCCGGTCGGTCCGAACGCAAGCTGGCCGCCGTTGTGGTTGGCGAACGGCTGGGCAACGCCGAGGATCAGCTCTTCGCTGTTCGGGTCGGCAATGTCGGGGTCGGCGGTAACGCGGAACGCCGAGATCCGCGTGTCTCCGTTCAGGTTGGTGTAGTTCACGACCAGCCGGCCGTTGCTCGCATACTCGGGGTCGAAGGCCAGACCCAACAGGCCCTGCTCGCTACCGGCCGTGGTCACCCGGTCCGAGATGTCAAGAAACGGAGTCGGCAGCAG
>DASSUE010000041.1:0-8241 GCA_035707305.1 Gemmatimonadales bacterium | reverse complement strand
CGTGGCGAGCGGCTCAGCGCGCGAATCGTGGCCGCCGCACTCGAGGTGGTGGGGGTACGGGCTCGGTACGTGGACGCGACCGCGGTCATTCGAACCGATGATCACTTCGGCCACGCGTCGCCCGACTACGCGCGCACCGATCACGCCGCGCGGCGGGTCCTCCGGCCGCTGCTCGCCCGCGGTATCGTCCCGGTGATCCCCGGCTTCATCGGCGCATCGTCGGGTGGCGACGTCACCACGCTCGGCCGGGGCGGCTCCGATCTCACCGCGACGCTCCTCGCCCGCGCGCTCGGCGCCAGCCGGGTGTCGCTCTGGAAGGACGTGCCCGGATTCCTGACCGCGGACCCTCGGGTGGTGAGCGACGCGCGGGTGATTCCCGCGCTGCACACTCGGGAGGCGGCGGAGCTCGCGTACTACGGCGCGAAGGTTCTCCACCCGCGGGCCTTGATTCCGCTCGCGGGCCGCAAGATTCCGGTATTCGTCCGGCCCTTCGCGGACCAGAGCTCGCCCGGCTCCGAGGTCTCCGAGCGCGTGGCCGTGACGCGGTTGCCGGTGAAGGCGCTGAGCGCCGCGGCCCACCAGGCGCTCGTCACGGTCGCCGGCAACGGCATGCTCGGCGTGCCCGGCATCGCCGCTCGGACGTTCGCCGCGCTCCAGGCGTGCCGGATCTCGGTGTCGTTGATCTCACAAGCGTCGTCGGAGCATTCGATTTGCTTCAGCGTGCCCGAGGCGGCGGCGCGTGACGCGCGTGCGGCCCTGGAACGCGAGTTTCGCGACGAGATCAGCCGGCGGGAGATCGACGGCGTCGAGGTGCGCCCCGGCGTGGCGACGATCGCGGTGGTCGGACTCGGCATGGCCGGCACGCCTGGAGTTGCGGCCGGCGTGTTCTCGGCGCTCGCGGCGGGCGGGATCAACGTCGTCGCGATCGCCCAGGGTTCGTCGGAGCTGAATATCTCCGTCGTCGTCGAGGGCGACCGCGCCGCGGAGGCGCAGCGACGGATCCACGCGGCGTTTCAGCTGGCTCGCATCGGCGGGGGCAGCGTCGCGCGGGCCGAACGGCTCGACATCGTGCTCCTGGGATTCGGGCAGATCGGGCGGATGCTGGCCGAGCTGCTCGCGCGGCTCAAGCAACCCAAGTTGTCGCTCCGGGTGGTCGGGATCATCGACCGGCGCGGATTCGTGTTCGATCCTCGCGGCCTCAGCGCCCGGCGGTTGGATCAGCTGGCACGCGACAAGGCTGCGGGCACCTCGTTGGCTGGGCTGCCCGGTGGACGGGCCGCCGCGCCCGCCGACGCGATCGCGTTCATCTCCCATCACGCGCTCCGCCGACCGATCCTGGTCGACCTCACGGCGGACGACACCGGCGCGCTGCTGGCGCAGGCACTCGGCTCGGGCATGGACCTGGTGCTATCCAACAAGCGGCCACTGACCGGACCGCGCGCCGAGAGCGAGCGACTGCACGAGCTCGCCCGCGCGTATGGCCGTCGCCTGCGGCATGAGACCACGGTCGGTGCCGGCCTTCCCGTGATCGACACGTACTACAAGCTCACGGAATCCGGCGACAGGGTCGAGAAGATCGAGGGCTGCCTCTCGGGAACGCTTGGGTTCCTGCTCGATGAGGTGAGCAGCGGCCGCCGTTTCTCGGCCGCGCTGCGGGACGCGATGGACCGAGGCTACACCGAGCCCGATCCGCGGGACGACCTGTCCGGCTTGGATGTCGGCCGCAAGGCGCTCATCCTCGGCCGGCTGCTGGGCTTTCCGGGCGAGCTGAAGCCTGACATGGTCGAATCATTGGTGCCGCGCTCGATGCGCACGATGCCGGTCGCGCGGTTCCTTTCGAGCGTGGGCCGGGTGGACGGAGAGTGGCGCCGGCGTGTGGACGTGGCGGCCGGCCGGGGACGCGTGCTGCGCTACGTCGCCACCGTAACCCGGCGGTCCCTCGCGGTCGCGCTGCGGGAGGTGGATCGGTCGAGCCCGTTTGCCGCCCTCAAGGGGGCCGACAACACGGTGGTCTTCACCACCGCCCGCTACAAGTCGAACCCGCTGGTGATCACCGGTCCGGGTGCCGGCCCTGCCGTGACCGCGGCCGGAGTGCTCAACGACGTACTGCAACTCGCCGGCGCATGACCACCGCCACGCTGGTGCGCGCCCGAGCCTTCGCACCCGGTTCCGTCGGAAACGTCGGGCCCGGGCTCGACATCCTCGGCCTCGCAGTCGCGGGAGCGGGCGATGAGGTGCTGGTCGAACGGGCGGACGCTGCCGGTGTGATGGTGCGTGACCCTGGCCACCCCGACCTGCCCAGCCGCCCCGATCGCAACACCGCCGCGCTCGCCGCCGCTGAAGTGCTCCGCCGCGCCGGCTCGCCCGTACGCGGGCTCGCCGTTTCAGTTCGCAAAGGACTGCCGCTGTCGGGCGGACAAGGCGGAAGCGCGGCGTCCGCTGTCGCCGCCGCGGTCGCAACGAACCGTTTGCTGGGCGACCCGCTGGACCGGTCGGCGGTGCTCGACGCCTGCCTCACCGCCGAGGAGGCCGTGGCGGGCAGGCACGCCGACAACGTGGCGCCGTCGCTGGTGGGCGGCGCGGTTCTGGTGCGGTCGCTCAAGCCGCTGGACATCATCTGCCTGCCCGTGCCGGCGGAGCTCCGCGTGGTCCTCGCCCAGCCGGACCAGCGACTCCGCACCCGCGATTCCCGGGCGGTGCTGCCGCGGGAGGTACCGCTCGACGTGGCCATGGCGCAGGCGGCACAGGTGGCCGCGATGGTCGCCGCTCTCGCCGCGGACGACTATGCACTGCTCGGCCGCGCGCTGGACGATCGCATCGCGGAGCCGGCCAGAGCACGGCTACTGCCTGGCTTCCCGGAGGCCAAGACTGCCGCGCTCGGCGCCGGTGCGCTCGGCGCCTCGATCTCCGGCGCCGGCCCTACTGCCTTCGCCCTCGCCCGCGGCGACGAGGCGGCCCACGCGGTGGCGGCGGCCATGCACGCCGCCTATCGGGCCGCGGGGGTCGATGCACGGGTGCGGGTGGCTCAGGTGGACCGCCAGGGCGCCCGCGAGGTTCCCTGATGTTCTCGATCGACCGCCCCGGCACCTGGCAAGTCTGCTCGGCCTGTGGTGACGAAACCGGGGAGACCGATCCCCGATCGCGTTGCGGCGAGTGCGGCGGATTACTCGAGGTACACCACCGCCGGCCGGTGCTCCCGCGGGAGGAGCTGCTCGCGCGCTTCACCGAGCGGCGAGGCCGAGCCGGAGCGGCATCCGGCGTCTGGCGGTTCAAGGACATCGTGCTGCCGTCGGCGGTCGAGCTGGTCTCCCACCCCGAGGGCAACACGCCGCTGCTGCAGCGGCCGGCGCTGGATCGCTGGACCGGTATCGACGGCCTGCTCCTCAAGCATGAAGGCCACAATCCGACCGGCTCGTTCAAGGACCGCGGCATGACAGTGGGCGTCACGCAGGCCCGGCGGATCGGCGCTGCCGCCGTGGCCTGCGCGTCGACCGGCAACACCGCGGCATCGCTCGCGGCGTATGCGGCGCAGGCCGGCATCCCGGCGCTGGTTCTGGTGCCCGCGGAGGGCGTCGCCCTGGGCAAGCTGGCGCAGTCACTGGCGTACGGCGCGCGGACGCTGCTGGTGCGCGGCGACTTCGACGCCTGCATGCGGCTGGTCGAAGAAGCCAGTACGAAGCTCGGGGTGTACCTGCTGAACTCGGTGAATCCCTTCAGGCTCGAGGGCCAGAAGACCATCGTGCTGGAGCTGTTGCAGCAGCTCGGGTGGGAGTCTCCCGACTGGATCGTGTTCCCCGCGGGGAATCTCGGCAACACCGCGGCATTCGGGAAGGCGCTGAGCGAAGCGCGCGCTTGGGGTCTCATCGAACGCGTGCCGCGGCTCGCGGCGGTGCAGGCCGCGGGGGCCGCACCGTTCGCCGCGGGATTCGCCGAAGGATTCGTCCGCCGCCACCGGGTGAAGGCCGATACGGTGGCGACCGCGATCAAGATCGGCGACCCGGTGTCGTGGGATCGCGGCGTGCGTGCCATCCGCGAGACCGACGGCGTCGTGCTCACCGCGACGGACGCGGAGATCCTGGAGGCGAAAGCGGCGGTGGACGCGGCAGGAGTCGGGTGCGAGCCCGCGAGTGCCGCGAGCGTGGCGGGGGCGCGGAAGCTGGTGCTGTCACGGCTCGCGTCGCGAGCCAACCGCATCGTCGCCGTCCTGACCGGCCACGTGCTGAAGGATCCCGGCATCCTGCTCCGCTACCACCGCGAGCAGGACCCCCTGCCTCCAGGCGCGAACCGTCCGCTGGAGATCGAGCCCGACCTGCGCGACGTCGAGCGCATGCTCAGGCAACGCTGAGCGGCGCCCGGTCTAGTCTCGCGAGCGCACCACCCGCCAGATCGTCCCGTTCGCGTCCGCGGCGATGTAGAGCGAGCCGTCGGGGCCAACCGCGAGCCCTGACGGGCGGAGCGACGTTTCCCCCAGTGACCCGGTCGCGAGCGTGGCGAATGGCTTCGCCGGCCGGCCGTTCGCGAGCGGCTGCCACACCACCCGGTAACCGGCCTGCGGCAGCGGCGCCCGATTCCACGAGCCGTGGAACGCGATGAACGCGCCGTCGCCGTAGGCGTCACCCAACGCGCCACCCCGAGCGAACGCCACCGCCATGGGCGCCCAGTGCCCGGGATAGACCGCGACCGGTGCGTCGGCCTGGGCGCAGCGGCCGACCGCCTTACCGTCGCCGCCGTATTCGGGCGCCAGCACCTTGGTCCGGAGCTCGACGTCGTAGTAGCAGTACGGCCACCCAAAATCATCGCCCTCGGCGATCCGCACCAGCTCCTCCCCCGGGTTCTCGGCGCTCTTTCGCTCGTCGAAGCCCCAGTTCTGCGCCAGCTGATCCCGCCCGTGCACCGCAGCCCACAGCTCGCCGCTGGTGGGATGGACCGTGAGACCGAGCGCGTTCCGGAGACCGGTCGCGACACGGCGCCCGTCTGCAGGCCGCTGCCCCGCGCGCGATGCGGAGAAGCGCCACACACCCGCTCTCGTCTCCAGCTCGCGGCAGGGATCCTGTCCCGGCGAGCGATCCGCCCGGTCCCGTTGCTGGCAGCTGTTGCTGACCGAGCCGATGTTGACATAGAGCGCGTCTCCCGATCCCACCGCGATGCTCTTGGCTTCATGCCCTCCGGTCGGCAGGCCCTGCACGATCGTCTCCCGCGGCCCGGCCGGTTCCAGCTGACCCGCGTTCCACCGGTAGCGGTACACCGCGTCGTTGGTGGCGTAGTAGAGCCAGCCCGGGACGAGCGCGATGCCGGTGCCGCCCTGGCCAAAACGCCGGGTGACATCCGCCGCGCCGTCGCCCGTGCTGTCGCGCAGCACGATGATGCCCCGGTCCGCGGCGTGGGCGAAGACGTCGCCGTTGGGCGCGACGGTGATGTGACGCACCGGTCCGAGATCGCGACCAACGGCGACAGCGCACAGATCGGATGGCAGCGACAAACCGGCGTTGTCGGGGGCGCAGGTGACGTCGGAGCGGGACGCGCTTTGTGCCTCGATCGAGGGCGTGGACAGGACGGTCAGCAGCGCTGCCAGAGGGAGAATGAGAGTGCGCATGTGAGGAATATGGGAGCACGCCCCTATTGCAGCTAGAGAAAAGCGTCATACTTTGTGTGGCGTCGGTGCACGAGTTCCATTCGAGGTACGCTGCTTTTCACCCTGAGTAGGAGACTCGCGATGGCCACCAAGAAGAGAGCGAAGAGGTCTGGGAAGAAGTCGGCCAGGAAGGCTGCCCGCCGGCCGGCGGCTCGGAAGCGCGCCGTGAAGAAGTCAGCACGGAAGAAGACCGCCTCCAAGCGGAAGCCGAGCGCGGCGTTCATGAAGCCGATGACCCCGAGCCCGCAGCTGGCCGCGGTCGTGGGCTCCTCGCCGATGCCGCGCACCGAAGTCACCAAGAAGCTGTGGGCGTACATCAAGCGGAAGGGACTGCAGGACGCCAAGGAGCGCCGCATGATCAATGCGGATGACAACCTCCGGTCGGTCTTCGGCGGCAGGTCCCGGGTGTCGATGTTCGACATGACGAAGCTGGTCAGCAAGCACCTCAGCTAAGTCTCCGCACCAAACGCACACGAGGGCGCCCCCGTCGGGGCGCCCTTTGCGTTGCTGGTTCTGGCAGAGCCTCGATGCCAACCGGCTCCGCACGGTGCCATAATTCGGCGCTTCGGCCTATCTTTGCCGCCCTATGGCTGGCGAATACATCTTCACCATCCGCGATCTCCGGAAGGTCGTCCCGCCGTCGCGGGAAATCCTCAAGGGCATCTACCTCGCGTTCTTCCCCGGCGCCAAGATCTGCGTCCTCGGGGCGAATGGTGCCGGCAAGTCATCGCTCCTCCGGATCATGGCGGGCGTGGATCACGACTTCACCGGCGATGCCCGCCCGCTGCCCGGCACCAAGATCGGTTACTTGCCGCAGGAGCCGACGCTCGACCCGTCCAAGGACGTGCGGGGCAACGTCGAGGAGGCCGTCGCCGAGCAGCGTGGGATGCTCCGGCAGTTCGAGGAGATCAGCGCGAAGTTCGCGGAGCCGATGGACGACGACGAGATGTGCCGACTGCTCGAGAAGCAGGGCAATCTCCAGGAACGGATCGACACGCTCGGCCTCTGGGAGCTGGACCACAAGATCGACCTCGCGATGGACGCGCTCCGGCTGCCGTCCGGCGACGCCGACGTCGGTACGATTTCGGGCGGAGAGCGCCGGCGGGTGGCGCTCTGCCGTCTGCTTCTGTCCGAGCCCGACATGCTGCTGCTGGACGAGCCCACCAATCATCTGGACGCCGAAAGTGTCTGGTGGCTCGAGCGCTATCTCGCGGAGTTCAGGGGCACGGTGGTAGCGGTCACCCACGATCGATACTTCCTCGACAACGTCGCCGGCTGGATCCTGGAGCTCTACCAGGGCGCGGGCATCCCATGGGAGGGGAACTATTCCTCCTGGCTGGAGCAGAAGCAGAAGCGGCTCGCGCAGGAGGAAAAGCAGGCGTCGGCGCGGCAGAAGACGCTCGAGCGGGAGCTCGAGTGGGTCCGCATGGCCCCCCGCGCGCGGCAGGCGAAGAGCAAGGCGCGCATCACCCGCTACGAGGAGCTGCGCGAGCAGGCGGAGCGGCACACCGAAGGTACCACGGAAATCCTGATCCCGGTCCCCGAGCGGCTGGGCGATGAGGTGGTGATCGCGAACAACGTCGCAAAAGGGTTCGGGGATCGGCTCCTGTTCGACAACCTGAGCTTCTCACTGCCGCGCGGCGGCATCGTCGGCGTGATCGGCCCAAACGGAGCCGGCAAGACCACGCTGTTCCGGATGATCACCGGCGCGGAGCAACCCGACGCGGGCGAGCTCATCATCGGAAAAACGGTTCAGCTCGCGTATGTGGACCAGAGCCGCGAGGCGCTCGACGGCAGCAAGACGGTGTACGAGGAGATCTCGGGGGGAGAGGACATCCTGCAGTTCGGGCGCCGCCAGGTGAACGCCCGTGCCTACGCCGCCGGGTTCAACTTTCGCGGGGCCGACCAACAGAAGCGGGTGAAGGGCCTCTCCGGCGGCGAGCGCAATCGCCTCCATCTCGCCAAGCTGCTCAAGAGCGGTGGGAATCTGCTGCTGCTCGACGAGCCCACCAACGACCTGGACGTCGACACCTTGCGCGCAGTGGAGGAGGCGCTGCTCGGCTTCGCCGGCTGCGCCGTGGTCATCAGCCACGACCGTTGGTTCCTCGACCGCATCGCCACTCACATCCTCGCGTTCGAGGGCAACAGCGAGGCGGTGTGGTTCGAGGGCAACTACCAGGAGTACGCGGCGGACCTCAAGCGGCGGAAGGGTGTCGACGCGAACCAGCCGCATCGCATCCGCTACAAGAAGCTGGTCCATTGAGTCGCGCTGCGCAGCGCCAGGTAACAATTTTGTCGTGTGGACCACGCGCGACCCGCTTCCCCGATCGCCCCGGGTCGCGCTTTATTGGGGCATGCTGACGCAGCAAGCGCGGATTCCGTACCTGCCGGCCCGGATCGAAGGGCTCGCGTCCATCGCCATGAACCTGTGGTGGAGCTGGAACCCCGCGGCTCGCGGGCTGTTCCGTTCCATGGACCGCCTGCTCTGGCATCGGGTGCGGCACAACCCGCTCGATTTCCTGTGCCAGGTGGATCCGGCCAGCGTCGCGGCCTCGGCGAGCGACAGCGACTTCCTCCGCCGCTACGACGAGGTCATGCTGCGCATGCAG
>DASSUE010000040.1:0-11985 GCA_035707305.1 Gemmatimonadales bacterium | reverse complement strand
TGCAGCTCGGCCTCGACGTAGCCGCGGCCCTTGTTCACGTACAGCTCGCCGCTGATGTCCCGATCGTCCTGCAAAGTGAAGAGCAGATGATCGGGGTTCACGATGCGGACCGAGCCGTGCTCCTGGATATCGCGGGCGTATACCGGGCCCGCGCCCTCCCGGCGGATGTGGAGCACCGCTTCGTCCACGTCTTCGGCGAGGACCAGGGTGAGCGCCTTGAGGCGCTGGATGATCTGGTGCACGTCTTCCAGCACGTTCGGCACCGTCTGGTGCTCGTGCACGACGCCGTCGAGACGAAAGCCCCACACGGCACTGCCGCGGAGCGACGACAGCAGCAGGCGGCGAAGCGAGTTGCCGAGCGTATAGCCGAAGCCGCGTTCGAGCGGCTGCAGCCGGAACTCGGCGGCGTTGGGATTGTCGTCCCGCTTCGCCATCTCGACGACGGAGGGACGAACCAGACCGGTCAGATCGATGCTCATGATTGCGTCAGCTCAGACTCGCCGCTTCTTGGGAGGGCGGCAGCCGTTGTGAGGAATCGGAGTCACGTCGCGAATGGACACCACACGCAGCCCAGCCGACGCGAGCGCCTGAATGGCCGATTCGCGGCCACTTCCCGGCCCCTGCACCCGCACGTGCACTCGGCGCAGCCCCATGTTCATGGCTTCCCGGGCGCAATTCTCCGCGGCCACGGTGGCAGCGAACGGGGTGGACTTCTTCGAGCCCTTGAAGCCGGCCTTGCCTGCCGAGCCCCACACCAACGCGTTGCCTTTCATGTCGGTGATGGTGATGAGCAGGTTGTTGAACGTTGCCGAGATGTGGGCGATGCCCTCGGACTCGACCACTTTCTTGCCGCGCTTGGGCGCGGGCGCCTTGGCCGGAGCGGGCGGCGTCGGAGTGGGATTGGTCATGATGCCTTACTTCTTGGTGACTTTCTTCTTGCCCGCGATGGCCCGGCGGGGACCCTTCTTGGTGCGAGCGTTGGTATGCGTGCGCTGACCTCGCACCGGGAGCCCGCGGCGGTGCCGGATCCCCCGATAGCTGCCGATGTCCATCAATCGTTTGATGTTCATGGCGACTTCAGTACGCAGCGCGCCCTCGACCTTGACGGTGCGCTCGATGTACTGCCGGAGCCGGGCGACCTCTGCGTCGGATAGATCGCGCACCCTGGTATCCGGACTCACTCCGGTCTCGCCGAGAATACGCTCGCTGGTGGGCCGGCCAATGCCGAAGATGTAGGTGAGCGCGATCTCGACCCGCTTCTCGCGTGGAAGGTCCACGCCGGCGATGCGTGCCATGGCTCAGCCCTGCCGCTGCTTGTGCTTGGGATTTCGCTTGCAGATGATGCGAACCACGCCTTGACGCCTCACCACCTTGCAATGCTCGCAGATCGGCTTCACACTCGAACGAACTTTCACTCTCGGCTCCTACGGTTTGGCCTGTCTCCCGGGCAGCTGAGAAACCTAGTAATCGGGGACTTGTAAGGCAAGGTGGAGACGAGAATTAGGTGGGCGCCTAGTTGTCACCCTCCGACCCTCAGCTCCACTAGGACCCATCCCGAGGGCCCCATCCGGTAGCCTAGCAGCAGCGTCTGTGACCTGACATCCTGAGTCCCCGAGACCCGGTACTTGCGCTGCAGCTCGACGTATCCGCGACCGGGTTCCACTTCACGCGCCGATCGAGCGACGGTCTCGACCTCATCGGCGGACGCCATGAAATCCCGGAGCAATGCGGCGGCCTGTTCCGGACCGATGGCGCCGGAGGGATCGGCACCGGGGAGGCGGATCTGGACCCGGGACGTGCCCGCAACGAGGGCGCTGGCATCATGGGCAAACCACGCCCGACGCGCCTTGTCGGCTTCGCGGTCGAGCTCCGGCCCCTGCGCCGAAGCCGACCCCGGGAGCAGCAGAGCAAGCCACAGGACGAGTCTCAAACCACGGGGCACATCGCCTCCTCCGCCAGCGCCCGAAAGGCGGCACCAGGATCAGCCGCCTGAAGTATTGGGCGTCCGACCACGAGATGCGTGGCGCCCTTGGCAGCGGCGTCTCCCGCCGTGGACACGCGGACCTGATCCCCGGACGTGTCCTGTCGGCCGCGAATCCCGGGAACGACCACCAGTGGGTGCCCACCAAACGCGGACCGGACCAGCCCGATCTCGTGAGGAGAGCAGACCACTCCCGCGAGAGCGGCCCGCTTCGCCTCGCCGGCCAAGCGCCCTACCTCTGCCTTCAAGTCCACATCGGGTCGCCCCGTCGCAGCGCTATAAGACGCTGCATCGTGGGCAGTTAAGACCGTCACTCCCAGCAAAGCAAGGTCGTCGCCCGCGGCGCGGGCGGCAGCTGACATCATTCCCATTCCTCCCAGGGTGTGCACGGTCGCCATTGCGACCCCCATTTCGCGTGCCGCCGCGACCGCCCCCGAGACAGTGTTCGGGATGTCATGCCACTTGAGGTCGAGGAACACCCGCAGTCCGCGGCGCCGTAGCTCCTGCACGAATGGGGCCCCCGCGCGAGTCAGCAGCACCGGGCCCACCTTGACCCAGTGAAGCTCTGGAATCCGATCGAGAAGGCGGAGTGCCTCGTCGGGCTCGGGAAGGTCCAGCGCGAGGACGACCTCAGCCACCATGGTGTTCCAGGTCACAAATCACCCGCAAAGGAAGCCGCGGATCAGCCAGTGCGGCTGTGCCGATCGCGACCAGCGCGGCTCCGACTCGCAGATACTCCCGCGCGTCGGCCACGGATCGAATGCCGCCCACGCCGATCACCGGGATACTTCCGCCGGTGCGCTCTACGACGCGGGCAGCCGCGAGCACGCCGATCGGCAGCAGCGCGGGTCCGCTGACTCCGCCGTGACCGTTGCCCAGGCGGGAAGGACCCTCTCCGTGATGCAGCAGTCCGGGAAGGGTGTTGACCACGGTGATGCCATCGGCCCCGGCGTCCCTCGCGACCACCGCCATCGCGGGTATGTCCGGCAGCACGGGGGAGAGTTTGGCGAACAGCGGCCGGCGGGTTCGGTCCCGGCACAGCTTCACGATCCGCTGGACGCAACCGGGGTCGGCGCCGAACTCGATACCGCCGGCGCTGGTGTTGGGACACGACAGATTCAACTCGTACGCGGCGATTCCCGACACCTCCTCCAGGCCGGCGACCACGTCGGCGTACTCGTCCACCGTAAAGCCGACCACGTTGACCAGAACCCGCGCGTTCGAGAGTCGCCGTGCGAGCCACGGCAGCTGCTCTCGCCGAACCTCGTCCAACCCCGGATTCGCCAGACCCACAGAATTGAGCATCCCGGCACGGAACTCCGCCACACGGGGCGGGGCGTTGCCTTTCCGCGGAGCCAGGGACACTGCCTTCGTGACGATGCCGCCGAGCCGGTCGAGCTCGATGACGCCGTCGAGCTCGCGACCGAAGCCGGCGGTGCCGGCGGCCAGAAGCACGGGATTTTGAAACCGTTGTCCGACGATGTCGCGGGCGAGAGCGTGGGCTGCCACTAGCGGGCGCTCAGGCCGGAATCGGCCGTCGCGTCGGTTCTGCGCTCGTACTCGCTCAGGTAATCCACCACTGCGTCCGCGATCGAGGCGGCAATCTGCCGCTGGCCCGAGACCGACGCGAGATAGCGCGCGTCGTTCGGGTTGGTGCTGTATCCCATCTCGACCAGCACGGCGGGGCGCCGCGCCGACGTGAGCACCATGAAACCGGCCTGCTTGACGCCAAGATCGGGACCGGTGTGCACCCCTCCGAGACCGTTCTGCACCAGCTCGGCGAGTCGGGCGGATTCGCGCAGATGCTCGTTGAGCTGAAGGTCCTTCACGATGAAGTCGATCCCGGTGAGCGCAGCGGATTCATCACCTCCCGCCTCGAACCGGACCGCTTCGTTCTCCATCCGGGCTACGCGCTCCGCATCTTCGGTCTTGGCTTCGGCCAGAAAATAGGTCTCGAATCCGCGCCGGTCGGTGAAACCCTTTCGGCGGGCGAGCGAGTTGACGTGAAGGCTCAGGAAGAGGTCGCAATGCGCGGAACAATACCCGCCGCGGTCACCCAGCGCGATCAGCGTATCGGTGGTGCGGGTCATCCGCACCGCAACTCCGCGGCGCCTGAGCTCGTCACGCAGGAGCAATGCGACCTGAAGCGTAATGTCTTTCTCGCGCACGCCGCGCGGGAAGTAGAGCCCGGGATTGCCCGGGTCGACACCCCCGTGACCAGCGTCGACCGTCACCACGTGGCCCGGCTTGAGCCGGCCGCGGGGTCTGGATGCGCCCGACGCGTTGTCCGCGAGGAAGCGGCCCCGGTCTTCCACCAGCCGGGCGTTCCGCCGGTCGTACCGATATCGCTCGCCGAGCAGGTTGGGGAGGACTTCCGCGACGAACTGGAGCGGAAGAAACACGGTGTCGCGCGAGAGGGTCACGGGTGAGGCGAGCACCTGAAGCCGGTCGTTCAGCAGGTACGCCGGTGCGCCGAGCAAGAAGCGGAATCCCTGCTGCGCAATGGTAACCTCGGCCCATCCGTCCGTGAGTTTGATGGAGCCGCCGAGGGCGGTCACAAGAGGCGGCGCGGCCAGCGCAGGGGCTCCGCCGGCGTCGGTGCGCACCTCGATGCGGTGGTCACCCCGGGCCGTGGAAACCGTGATGGCGCGGGGCGGCGCATCGACGGCGAGCAGCGCGGCAGCGAGGCCGAATGTCAGCCCGACCGCGCCCATCAGCCGCGCCGCCGCGCCGCGACCGCCCGCGCCGCTTCGCGCTCGTCGATCCGACGCTTCACGTCTTCACGGCGGTCATGCTGTTTCTTGCCCTTGCCGAGTGCCAGGACCACCTTGGCCCGCCCCTTCTTGAAGTACAATTCCAGCGGCACGAGGGTGAGCCCGCGCTGCTCGACCGCGCCGATCAGGCGTTCGATCTCGCGTCGATGCAGCAGCAGCTTGCGGGAGCGCACGGGCTCGTGGTTGTACCGGTTGCCCTGCTCATAGGGCGTGATGTTCATGCCCTCGAGGAAGACTTCCCCGTTGCGGAGGCGAGCGTAGGCCTCCTTGATCGACGCCTTGCCGTTTCGAAGGGACTTGACCTCCGTTCCGGTCAGCACGATCCCCGCCTCCCAGGTCTCCAGGACATGGTAGTCGTGGGTCGCCTTGGGGTTTCGGGCAATCGTCCGCACACCCTCTGCCGACGGCGTGACTTGCTTAGGGGCCACTGGGGGTGAAGGGGTTTGCAAATGATAGGCCAGGTGGCGATCCCCGGTCAACCGCGCGCTTGACGCCAACGTGGCCCGGGGGCTAGGTTTGCGCCCTCGCCGAAGTGGTGGAATTGGTAGACGCGCTGCGTTCAGGGCGCAGTGGGCGTAAGCCCGTGGGGGTTCGAGTCCCCCCTTCGGCACGTGGCGACAGGGCGGTAGAGGCGGGAGGCTTTGGCTCGAAGGCTGTCGGGCGCACCCGCCCAGCAGCCTTCTCGCTTTACGACCAACCCTTACCGCCTCAATACCTGGCCATGCCTGGCGCAACTGTCCGCGCCCACTCGTCGATTCCGCCGGAGAGGCTGCGAACGCCGCCGAAGCCTGCGGCCTTGAGAAAGTCGCGCGCCTGCGCCGAGCGCGCTCCGTGGTGGCAGATGGTGACGATCGGAGTGCGGGCGTCCAGCTGCTCCAGGCGCGCCGGCAGGTCGCCCAGCGGTACGAGGCGGGATCCATCGATCCGGGCGATTTCCCACTCCCATGGTTCACGGACGTCTAGCAGCGCGGGGCCCGGACCGGCGGCGAACTCCGCCGCCAGGGCGACCGGCGTAACCTCGGTGTCGTGCTCAACGGTGGAGGACTCGAACCCGCAGAACTGCTCGTAGTCGATCGGCTCGGTGATGGTCGGGTCGTCCCCGCACACCGGACACGCTGGATCACGGCGCAATTGGAGCTCTCGGAACGCCAGGTCGAGCGCATCGAACACCAGCAGACGCCCTAGGAGCGTCGTCCCGATGCCGAGGACCAGCTTGATCGCCTCCAGTGCTTGAACGGTGCCGATGATGCCGGGGAGCACGCCGAGAACCCCGCCTTCGGCGCAGTTGGGAACCAGCTCGGGCGGCGGCGGCTCGGCATACAGGCAGCGATAGCATGGGCCGGCTGGCGCGTGGAACACCGATACCTGCCCTTCGAACCGGAAGATGCTGCCGTACACGAGCGGCTTCCCCAGCCACACGCAGGTGTCGTTGACGAGATATCGGGTGGGAAAGTTGTCCGACCCGTCCACGATCACGTCGTATGGTGCGAGAATCTCGGCAGCGTTCGCTGCGTGTAACCGCACCGGGTGGGTCTCGACCCGGACCAGCGGATTCAGATTCGCGATCCGGTCACGGCCGGATTCCACCTTTGGCACCCCCACCCCCGGGGTGTCGTGCAGGATCTGCCGCTGAAGATTGCCGAGGTCTACCCGGTCCGCGTCCACCAAGCCGAGCGTGCCCACCCCGGCCGCCGCGAGATACAGGGCGGCGGGCGAGCCCAGCCCGCCGGCGCCAACGATGAGCACCCGCGCGGCCTTCAATCGCTCCTGGCCGTCCCGCCCCACGTGCGGAAGGCTCAGATGCCGGGCGTAGCGGACCAGCTCGTCCTGCGAGAGGCGGGTCATGCTGAAAAGCTAAGGGGTGCGGCCCAGTCGGGTGGCCGCTATCGCTCGATGCTGACCAGCTCCTGAACCTGCGTCTCCTGCTTCATGAGGTCGGCGAGCGAAATGCTGGCCAGGAGATCGTCCACTCGTTGCTGCAGGGCGATCCACACCGGGCGGATGCTGCATTGCACGGTGGGCGCGCACCGATCGGCGTCAACCGGGTGGGATGCGCAATTGACCTCGAAGGTGTGGTGCTCCGAGGCAGTCATGACGTCCCGAACCGAGATGGTGGCCGGATCACGGGCGAGATAGTAACCACCTCGAGCTCCCCGCACGCTCTCGACCAAACCGGCGCGGCGGAGCCGGAGCAGGATCTGCTCGACGTAGTCGGCGGGAAGCCGCTCGGAATCAGCCAGCTCACGGGCGGCCACGGGATCGCTCGCGGGGCCTGCGCGGCGTGCCAGATGCAGCGAGATGATGAGGCTGTACTCGGTCCAGGTGGTGACCCGCATGGCCGCAATATGGGGCACGGGCCGGGCGCGCTACAAGGACGGATCTACCTGCTCTTGTCCGCCGCCGTCCAGCGGGCGACTTCCTGCGCGCTCATGTTTCCGAGGGGCCGGATCCGCCCGTCCCGATACTCGCCACTCAGCACATCGCCCAAGTACTGCGCCCAGCTCAGCAGCGTCCCGTTGCACACGGCGGTCGGTGCATCCGGTGCTGCGGTTTCCTCGGCGAGGCGCCCACCCAGCTCCTCCAGCACCCACCCGGGCACCCGAGATCGCTCGGACGGGTAGATGAAGCCGAACAGGACCAGGTGGGCGAACAGCACCCGCCAGTGCGCGCCGAACCGTTCGATCAGCCGTCGCCAGTCCAGGCGGTCGCCGTGGGCGAGCAGGATGTGCGCGACGTCGGCGCCGTCGAACCGATCGCGCTCCATGACGAATGCCTTGGACCACAGGGTCTCCTCGACCGGGGCGATCAGGGCGCGCAAACCGAGGAGGTCGCCCTCGCGGGCGTGCTCGAACCACCCGTCGTCCACCGTCGCGATGCCATTGCCGGAGCTGAAGATGACGTCGATGAAGCCTTCGGGCGCGTGAATCTTCGCCAGCCAGTGCGAGAACACGAGCTCGGCATCGTAGCCGGCCTTCCGGCACATCTCCAGGACCCGAGGCACGTCCGCGGGACGGACGAAGATGTCGAGGTCCTTGGTCGACTTGTCGATCCCCGTTTGATGCAGAAAGGCGAAGGCCCCGCCCAGGAGATAGGGGATTCGGGTCCGCCCGAGCAAATCCAGCGCATCGCGATAGAAGGTGTGCGAGGGGGTTTCGACCCCCGACTGCGTCGGCGCGAGCGTCATTGTCGCCTCCTGGGACGTCCACGATACCCCCGGCTGAGCGAACAGGTTGTGCCCCGGATCACCGCCGTTCGACCGGGGGTTGGATTGCTTGGATCCCAATGACAACACCCGACCGTCGTAGTCTCCGGGTCGCCGCCGTGGGCGACCTTCACCTGGGTCGCACGTCGCCCAGCGTGCTCCAGACCCTCTTCGAGCGAGTGGCCGAGGAGGCGGATGTACTCGCGCTGTGCGGGGACCTCACCGACAGCGGACAACCGGGCGAAGCGCGCCACTTGGCCCGGGAGTTGGCAGGCGTCAAGGTACCGATCGTGGCCGTGCTGGGAAACCACGATCACGAGGGAAACGAAACCGGCGAGGTGTCACGAATCCTGGGCGAAACCGGCGTCCAGGTGTTGGATGGCACCGCTTGTGAGATTCAGGGAGTCGGGTTCGCGGGGATCAAGGGATTCTGCGGCGGATTCGGCCGCCGGGCGCTGGGCCCGTGGGGCGAAGGTGCCATCAAGATGTTCGTGCGCGAAGCGCTGGACGAAGCGCTGAAGCTCGAGACGGCGCTGGGGCGGCTCCGCGCCGAGCGGCGGGTGGTGCTGATGCACTACGCGCCGATTCAGGGCACCGTCGAAGGCGAGCCGCTGGAGATCTATGCGTTCCTCGGATCGAGCCGGCTGGAGGAGCCGCTCACGCGGTATCCGGTCGACGCAGTGTTCCACGGCCATGCCCACCACGGACAGCTCGAGGGGCGCACCCGCAGCGGAACGCCGGTATACAACGTGTCGCTGGCGTTGCTGCAGCGGCGCTGGCCGGACCGGGCACCCTATCGAATTCTCGAGATTCCGCGGGACCGCCCCATCGCCCGCCCCGCTGACGAGACGGCGGTGCGTTGATCTGATTCCGGTCAGCCGCCGGCCGGGATGCTCTTGCCCCCCGGCACGCCGAGCTCGGTCATCGCTCTCAGGTCGAGCGTTTCCTCCAGCTCCGCGCCTTCGAGCAGTCCCTTTCGGGTGACCAGCTCCTTCACCGTCAGCCCGCTGGCCACCGCCTCCTTGGCCAGCTTCGCGGCCTCGGCGTAGCCGATCTTGGGCGCCAGCGCGGTCACGAGCGCGGGACTCCGTTCCAGCCAGTATGCACACTGCGCTGCGTCGGCCTCGATGCCCGCGACACAGCGCTCGGCCAGCACGCGGCTGGCGTTTCCCACGATGATCATCGCGAACACGATGTTGTGCGTCATCACCGGCATCATGACATTCAGCTCGAGCTGCCCCGCCTCGGCCGCCATCGCCACCGTGAGATCGAGTCCCAGGGCCTGGTAGCAGACCTGATTCACCATCTCGGCGATTGAGGGATTCACCTTGCCGGGCATGATGCTCGACCCAGGCTGCACGGCCGGCAACCGGATCTCCGCCAGCCCGGTGCGGGGGCCGGACGCAAGCAGCCGGATGTCGTTCGCGATCTTCTGCAGATCCAGCACGTAGGCCCGCAACGCGCCGCTGAACGTCGCGATATCGCCCATCGACTGCATCAGCTGGATCCGGTCACGACCGTCGGCCAGGTCGAGGCCAGTGGCGGCCCGCAGGTGCTTCACCATCAGCGCGGGATAACGCTCTTCGGCGTTGAGACCGGTGCCGACGGCCGTGCCGCCGATGCCCAGCTCGCGGAGCCACTCCGCGGCCTGCGCCAGCTTCGCGCGGTGACGTTCCACCGTGCGTCCGCAGGCGCGAAATTCCTGGCCCAGGCGGATCGGCGTGGCGTCCTGCAGGTGGGTGCGGCCGGATTTCACGATGCCGTCGAACTCGTCCCCCTTCGCGAGCAACGCGGCAGCCAATCGGTCGAGCGACTCGAGCAGGGGGGCGAGACTCGCCAACGTGGCGAGCCGCATGGCCGTCGGGATCACGTCGTTCGTGCTTTGCGCCATGTTGACGTGGTCGTTCGGATGCACCGGCGCGTAGGCGCCGCGCGCGGCTCCGAGGAGCTCGTTGGCCCGGTTCGCGAGTACTTCGTTACAGTTCATGTTGTGGCTGGTGCCGGCGCCGGCCTGATATACGTCCACGATGAACTGATCGCGATGCCGGCCGTCGAGCACTTCGTCCGCCGCCTGCACGATCGCGTCGGCCAGCCGGCCTTCGAGACGGCCCGTCTCCTTATGGGTCAGCGCCGCCGCCCGCTTGATCCACACTACCGCGTCAACGAACACCGGCAGCGGGCACAGGCCCGAAATCAGAAAGTTCTCCGACGCCCGGAGCGTTTGAATGCCGTAGAGGGCGTCGGCCGGAACGGACTTTTCGCCGAGAGGATCGCGTTCGGTGCGGGTGGCCATGGAAGAACGGGTACCAGTACGAGTACGAGTGAGCGAGCCGTGACCAGCTTCTTTCGATCGATCGACGACGCGACGGCCTTTCATTCCGGCAAGCCCGCCAAGGCCGACCTGTTCCGGGGCGAGCAGCTATTCGTCGGGCTCAACTGTTTCGAGCCGGGCCAGGCGCAGAAGGCGCATACCCATGCCGGGGCCGACAAAGTTTATCTGGTGATTTCGGGAAAGGCGAGGATGACGGTTGGCGACCAGCGCCAGGTCGTGGCTGCGGGAACGGTCGTGTGGGCGCCGGCGGACGTGGTGCACGGCGTGGACGAGGCCCTGGAGCGCACGGTGATGCTGATCGCGATCGCGCCGCCGCCGGCGCGCTGAGCCGAACCCCGCTAGCGTTTGGGAGCCCCTCCCCCGCGCTTGGTCCAGATCACGATCGCGCCGCAGCTGTTGGCAGTGCGCTGAAACTCCGCAGGGGTCTGCGCCGCGCCGGCATAGATCTCCATCGCCATGATCTCGTAGGGCTGAACCGGGAACTCCGCTCCGCCGCTCACGTCGAAGGGCAGATGAACCCCATCGACGAAGTAGTTCGGGCTGCAGTCGCCGCGCGCGTTTACGATCCCTCGGCTCGAGATGACGCGATATCCCTGTCCCTGCGGCACAACCTGCAGGCCGGGCACCGTGCGGAGGATATCCTCGAACTGGATCGCCCCCCGCCGATGAATGTCCTCCTCGGTCAAGAAGTGACCCTGAGACCGCTGCGCGCGCTGTAAGAAGGTGGACACGTCTGCTCCGCCGCCAGCCCGGCCGACCGTCTCCAGCGTCGGAAGGGTCTGCACCGATTTCGCGATGACCAACTCGATACGGGCCGGACTACCAGGCTTGAGCGCGACGGCCTGCCGGCCTCCCGCGTACCCGATCGCGGCGACTTCGACCACCTGGGTTCCGAGCGGAAGACCGGACATGTTGAACGAGCCGGATGCGCTGGTGCGCACCACGGCTCGGCTTCCCCTCACGAAGACTCGCGCCTCGGTTACGGGCGACCCGTCGATGTTCTTGACCGTGCCTTCGAGACTGGCGGTGAGCCGGCTCGAATCGACCGTGGCCGGATTGGCCGGAGGGACCCCGATCAGGAACTGGCGCGCGACCAGCGAACGCCCGGCCATGTCCACCGTCACGAGCCCCGTCGAGGCCGGGCCGATGGCAGCCCAGACCGTGACCTCGCTGTTGATGGGCACGCCGCAGAGGACGAACGCTCCCTGCGCTCCCGTGACCGCGCGGACGTTGCGGCGATTGGTGGTGACGCCGGTTGTCCGGCTGACGGCCACTTCGGCCCACATCGCATTGACATTCGCCCCGACCAGCGCCGAATCGGTCGCCGCGTCCTGGACCACGCCAACGATGTATCCGGTGGACGGTGCGCGGGGCCCGGGACACGCGCGGCCGTATCGTGACTCCGCCGACGGGGTGGCGAGCACGACACCCTCGAGTCCCTCGGCGGGAACCTCGATGCGCCAGCGCGGGGCGGCGATTCCCGCCGCGTCGAATACGGGGTGCGAGAACGTGAGCTGGTACGTGCCCGCTGGAATGCTGTCGAACCGGAAGAGGCCGTTGAGATTGGTCCGCGCCTCCCGCGGGGTGCCTTCGATCCAGACGATGGCGTTCGGGAGTGGCCCACCGGTGAGCAGGCTGTCGCGCACCACGCCGCTCAAGACCCCCATCGCTGCCGGGTGCGGCGCAGCAGCCTGAG
>DASSUE010000039.1:0-5877 GCA_035707305.1 Gemmatimonadales bacterium | reverse complement strand
GATCCGGCGGCGGTCCGGCGTCGCCTCGACCACGCGGCCGCGGAGCTGGCCGCGGTGGGGGAGTACGGCTATGCGGTTGTCAACGATGATCTGGCGCAGGCGGTGGCCCGGGTGTCCGCCATCGTGGATGCGGAAGGCCAGCGCATCGGGCGTCAGGACGAGCTCCTCGCTTTTGTGGCCACGCTCCGCCGTCAGGTGCTGGCCGCAGCTGGCCGGTTTCCGGTTTCGTAACCGTTCGTGAGGAAAGAGAAGAGCTGATGCGCATCACCACGCCATCCGAAGTCGCCGCGCAGGCCGGCAACAAGTATCTGGGAGTGCTGGTCGCCGCGCGGTTCGCGCGCTACCTGAACGAGCTGCCGCGCGAACGGCTGGTCCAGCAGGAAGAAAAGCTCACCACTAAGGCGCTTGATGCGCTGGTGAAGGACGAGCTCGAGTTCAAGCTGGTGCGCCGCCGCCGCTCGGAGGCCTGAGCGTGTGGGCCGGCCGGCACGTCGTCCTCGGCGTGTCGGGCGGGATCGCGTGCTATAAGAGCTGCATCCTGGCCCGGCGACTCGCCGAGGCCGGCGCCGCGGTCGATACCGTGCTCACGGCGAGCGCGGCCGAGTTCGTGCGGCCGGTCACATTCGAGGCGCTGACGGGTCGTCCCGCGGTGTCGTCCCTCTGGGATGCGGGCACGGCGCTGTCGCACGTTCGGCTGGGCCAGCAGGCCGACCTCATAATCGTTGCCCCCGCCACCGCCAACCTCATCGCCCGTGTCGCCCAGGGCATGGCCGATGACGTCCTCGCCGCCCTGCTGCTCGCCCGGAGCGCGCCGGTGTTGCTCGCGCCCGCGATGAACGACGAGATGTTCGCCAACCCCTCGACGCAGCGGAATCTCGCGGGCCTGCGCGGCCGCGGCTTCGACGTGGTCGGGCCCGAGGTCGGTGCCCTGGCGGAGGGTCCGTCGGAGCGGCCGGGACGAATGAGCGAGCCGGAGACGATTCTGGCCTATGCGGCGCGCGCCGTGCGGGGACGCGGCCCGTTGTCGGGACGCCGCGTGGTCGTGACCGCCGGCCCGACCCGGGAATCGATCGATCCGGTGCGGGTCGTGACCAATCGCTCCAGCGGGAAGATGGGCTACCGGATCGCCGAGGCGGCCTGGGCCCGCGGCGCCGAGGTCGAGCTGATTGCCGGGCCAGTCGCACTGCCCGATCCCGTTGGCGTGCTGGTGCGGCGCGTCGAAACCACGAAGGATCTCGAGCGCGCCGTCGCCGATGCGCTTCCCGCCGCCGACGTGTTGGTCATGGCGGCCGCACCCGCGGATTTCCGCCCCGCGAGCCCCAGCGCCAGCAAACAGCCGCGCACCGACGGCACCCTGGCCATCCCGATGGAACCCACCGACGACATTCTGGGGGCCACCGAAGATCGGCGGAAACCGGGGAGCCTGATGGTCGGCTTCGCGCTCGAGACCGGGGACGCGGTTCTCAAGGGACGCGCCAAGCTCGAACGCAAGCACCTCGATCTGATCGTAGTGAACGACGCCTTGGAGCCGGGCGCGGGATTCGAGCAGGACACCAACCGCGTGGCCTTGCTCGACCGCGAGGGCGGGCTTCAGATCCTGCCGCTGCAGTCAAAGGAGCAGGTGGCGGGTGCCATCATGGATGTGGTGGAGGCACGGCTTGAGCGATAGTTGGCGCCGCTATCTCGCTCAGCAGGTGGAGATCGGTGGCAGCGAGATTATCCTGCCTGAACGACGCGGCGGCGCGCCCGGCGAGCGGGCGCGTACCCACGTGGAAACGTCGAGAGGCAGTGAGCCAGGGCAGGACATGGGCAAGAGTTCGTCACTCCCTCCCGCAGAGGCACGACGTGGCACCGCCAATCCGGCTCCACGGTCGAGCGCGGCCTGGAGCAAGGGTGCGCCACCGATTCCCGGACCCGGCATACGGGTGGAGCCCCCGATGGCGGATCTGACCGGCGATCCGCTCGGTGACCTCGACACGCTCGAGGCCGTCGCGGAACGGATTCGTAGCACCTTTTGCTGCCAGACCCTCTGCCCTCAGCGCACGAACGCCGTGCCCGGCGAGGGCCATCCACGGGCCCGGCTCATGCTGATCGGCGAGGGGCCGGGGGCGAGGGAGGACGCCACCGGGCGGCCGTTTGTCGGCCAGGCGGGCCAGCTGCTGACGTCGATCCTCGAGGCGGTTGAGCTCGCAAGGGACGACGTCTACATCACCAACATCGTGAAGTGCCGTCCACCGCAAAACCGCAAGCCGCTGCCGGATGAGGTCGCGGCGTGCCTGCCGTACCTGCATCGTCAGATTGCGCTCATTCGGCCCAGGGTAATGATTGCCCTCGGTGGCACCGCCGGCGAGGCGCTGCTCGGAGTTCGGAAGGGGCTGGGCGAGCTTCGCGGCAAAGTGCATTCGTATGGCGGGATCCCGCTGGTCGTGACCTATCACCCAGCCGCGCTGTTACGGAACCCGAACTGGAAGAAGCCGACCTGGGATGACATCCGTATCGCACGACAGTTACTCGACCGCTGAAGCAACGCCCGCCCGGTCGGCGCCGTGGAGCGGTGAGGCCGAACAGGCGGTGCTCGGCGCGATGCTCCTGGACCAGGATGCGGCGCTCCGGGCCGTGGAGCTGGTGGACGACACGGTGTTCTATCGCGAGGAGCATCGGCGGCTGTTCCGCGCGCTGCGGGCGCTCACTGAGCGTCGAGTGGTCATCGACCATGTCACCCTGCGCGATGAACTGGAGCGTCGGGGTGAGCTCTCGGTGGTGGGAGGGCCCGAGTATCTCGCCGAGCTGGTCGACGCGGCGCCGACGGCGGCCAACCTCGAGTTCCACTGCCGCATCCTCCGCGACAAGTCCATTCTCCGCCGCCTGATCGAGACTTCAACCGCCATCATCACCGAGGCGTACGAAGGTCGTTCGCATGCCAGCGATCTGCTGGACACCGCCGAGTCCCGCATTTTCCAAATCTCCCGCCAGCGACGCGATCAGAGCTTCACCCGCATCAAGGAGATGCTGTGGCCCACGATGGAGCGCATCGAAACGCTCCAGCGCAGCGGCAAAGCGATTACCGGTGTGCCGACCGGGTTCGAAAAGTTGGACGAGCTGACGTCGGGCTTTCAGCGGTCGGAGCTGATCATCGTCGCCGCACGGCCGTCCATGGGGAAGACGGCCTTCTGCCTCAACATCGCGGCGCATGCGTCCATCGATGCCGGCACCGGCGTCGCCATCTTCTCGCTGGAGATGTCCAAGGAAGCGCTGGTGCAGCGCATGTTGACCGCGGAAGCGCGGGTCGACAGCCAGCGAGTGCGGCGGGCTCAATTGCGCGACTCCGACTTCTCCATGCTGGCGAGGGCGGCGGGCGTGCTGCAGACCAGCCGCATCTGGATCGACGACACTCCCGCCATCACGCTGCTGGAGATGCGCTCCAAGGCGCGGCGGCTCAAAGCCGAGAACGACATCGGACTGATCGTGGTGGACTATCTCCAGCTCATGCGGAGCCCGGAGTACTCGGAGAACCGGGTGCAGGAGATCTCGGATATCTCCCGCTCCCTCAAGGGCCTCGCGCGCGAGCTGGAGCTCCCGGTCATCGCGCTGTCCCAGCTGTCTCGCGCGTCGGAGCAGCGCGGTGGGGAACGGAAGCCCATTCTCTCCGACTTGCGCGATTCGGGCGCCATCGAGCAGGATGCGGACCTGGTGATCTTCATTCACCGCCCCGAGTACTACGACCGCGAGGACGAATCCAAGCGCGGGGTCGCCGAGATCATGCTGTCGAAGAATCGCAACGGGCCCACCGGCGACATCGACCTGTACTTCCACCGCGAGTTCACCCGGTTCGACAACCTCACCCAGCGGGGGGAGCCGGAGTAAGATGGCACGCGCCCGCTCGGTCTATCGCTGCGCGGAATGCGGGCACGAGCACGCCAAGTGGGTCGGCCGCTGTGAAGGCTGCGGCGCGTGGAATGCAGTCAGCGAAGAGCCGGTGCGGCCGGCGAGAACAGCCGGGACCAGACGAGAACAGACGCGAGCCGTTCTCGGCCGTTCTCGCCCGGTCTCGCCGGGTCCCGCCCGTCTGCGCGACATCGCGACCCACCCATTGACCCGCTGGACCACCGGGCTCGCCGAGCTGGACTTCGTGCTGGGCGGAGGCATCGTGCCCGGCTCCATGACCCTCATCGGCGGGGAGCCGGGAGTCGGGAAATCCACGTTGCTCCTGCAGGCCGCCGCGCGGCTGGAGACCGGCGGGCGCCGAGTGCTCTACGCCAGCGGCGAGGAAAGTCCGGATCAGCTTCGGCTCCGGGCTGAACGCCTCGACGAGGACGCCGGCGCCGTACACGTGCTCGGCGAAACCCGGCTCGAAGCCATTCTCGATGCCGCCGCGGCCCTCGGCGCCGACCTCGCTGTCATCGATTCGATTCAGACCATCTACACCGAGACGCTGGAGAGCGCGCCGGGCAACGTTGGCCAGGTACGGGAGTGCTCCGGCCACCTCATGCGGTTTGCGAAGGAAACGGGCATCGCGGTCATGGTCGTCGGGCATGTCACCAAGGGCGGCGGAATCGCCGGGCCGAAGACGCTCGAGCATATCGTCGATACCGTGCTCTACTTCGAGGGCGAGGCCGCGCTCGACTACCGGCTGCTCCGCGCAACCAAGAACCGCTTTGGATCGGTGGACGAGCTCGGCGTGTTCACCATGACCGAGCGAGGGCTGGCGCCGGTGCCGAATCCATCGGCCATGTTCCTCGCCGCGCGGGCAGACGGAATCAGCGGGAGTGCGGTCACGGCATTGATGGAGGGCACCAGGCCGGTGCTGGTGGAGGTCCAGGCGCTGGCCGCCAAGTCGGGGTATGGAACGCCGCAGCGGGTCGCGACTGGTCTCGACCCGAAGCGGCTGGCCGTGTTGCTCGCGGTGCTCGAGCGCCGGGCGCAAACGTCGTTCGCCGACCTCGATGTCTTCCTTCAGGTGACATCGGGCGTGCGCCTCAGCGAGCCCGGCGCCGATCTCGCGGTGGCCGCTGCGCTGCTCTCCAGTCTCCACAATCGCCCCGCGCCCGCCGACGTCATTTTTCTCGGCGAAATCGGCCTGGGCGGCGAGATCCGTCCCATTGGCGGCGTCGAGCGTCGAGTACAGGAGGCAGCCCGGCTCGGCTTCCGCCGGGTCTACGGGTCCGCGAAAACCTCGCTGCAGCTGCCCGGGATGGCACTCATCGGACTCGATCACGTCGAACAGCTGGTTCGGGCGCTTGCCGCGTGACGTCGGTGTGGTGCTCGTCGCGGCGGGGCGGGGAGAGCGACTCGGCGGCCTCCGAAAGCAGTATCGCCCGGTCGCCGGAGTCCCCATGGTGCTCCGCGCGCTCCGCCCGTTCACCGCGCATCCCGAAGTTCTGCACAGCGTGGTCGTGCTGCCACCCGACGACGCTGCCAATCCTCCCGCGTTCCTGGCCGACTTGGTCGGTCCATCGCTCGCGATCGCGCCCGGCGGGGCCGAGCGCACCGATTCCGTGGCGGCGGGCCTTGGGACGCTTGCCGCCGAGTGCACCGTGGTGCTGGTACACGATGCCGCGCGTCCGTTTCCCGATACCGACGTGATCTGGGCCGTGATTCGCGAAGCGCGCGCGGGCCACGGAGCCATCGCCGCCGTGCCGCTCACCGACACCGTCAAGGAAGTCGCCGACGACGGCTCGCGTCGGGTGCTCCGCACGGTTCCGCGTGACACCCTCTGGCGCGCGCAGACGCCACAGGGGTTTCCCCGCGCGCTACTCGCGGCGGCGCACGAGCGCGCGCGGCAGGACGGAACCGGCGCAACCGACGATGCCGCGCTGGTTGAACGGTTGGGCGGCGAGCTCAGGATCGTGCCCGATTCGCCATACAATTTGAAAGTGA
>DASSUE010000038.1:0-2723 GCA_035707305.1 Gemmatimonadales bacterium | reverse complement strand
CCCGCACGCCACCCGTGTGGTCCTCATGGTGATGGGTCGCGACGATGTACCGGATCGGCTTGCCGGGCGCGAGCTCCTTGACCGCCGCGATGGCCCGGCGAGACTCGGCGTCGCTCGACGCGGGCTCCACCACCATCACGTAGTCTTTGAACGCCACCGCCAGCACGTTGTAGCCGTTGGTCACTTCCTGCAGCAGCCAGGTGTTGGGCGCCAGCTCGACCTTCGCGAACTGCGGGATGCTGTCGCTCACGTCGGCCACGCCCGCGGGCAGCACGTAGAGGCTGTCGTGGGTGGGCACGTTGATCCGAGCGTTCCGGTACACGATCGACTCGACGGTGTCCCCGTTGATCGTGAAGACCCGCCGCCCCGGAACCTTGAGCTTGCCGACGCTCCTCCAATCGGAGTAGCGCCACATCGAAGGCGCCTCTCCAGCCACCAGGTCGGGGTTCAACGCCTCCAGCGCCGTGGGCAGACCCGTCCCCGCATCGAAGTACGCGGTGAGTTGCGCGCCGTTCACGGCCGCGAACGTCACCACGTTCTGGGGCGCCCCGTCGAGCGTCCACCGGCCCAGTGACCGTAGCGTCGCGGCGCGGTCCAGCGCCTGGAGCAGCAGGAACAGCGGTATCCGCGACCGGCTGACGATGGTCATGGAGTTGCCGGGTGCGTTCGCGGCGACCCGCTGGCTGAGATCCATCCCCAGGGCCGTGTCCCCGCGCATCACGATCAGATTCCGCGCGGGATTGTTGCCGGGGAAGTTGAACTCGAGGATGAATCGAGCGGCGTTCCGCTTGTTATCGAGGATGAACGTGCCTTTCCGGGGATTCCGGTCGTAGGGTGGTTCGGGCTTCGCGCTCTGGTTTCGCGCGAATCCGTAGCCCTCCAGATCCACCGAGATGTTTTCCAGGCCACGCAGAGCCTGCAGTCCGCCAACCGCCTCGACGGCGCGATCGACCACGGCCCGGGCCTCGCCGTAGGAGCGGACCGCGGCCGTCTGCTGTGCGTTGGCTGGGGCGACTGAAAAGAGGAGTAGTGCTAGTGCAGCCTGAAACGTCGACCGATGGGCACAGTTGAGCATGGTGGCCTCGTCCGCTGGGGTGGCTCCCCTACGCGGACGAAGCCCCGGGAGATTCGTCGACTACAACGCGTCGGCGCTGGCCTGCCGCCGGGCCTGCTTGCCCTCCGCTTCGCAGCGGTCCCAGTTGTTGAACGCGTACGAAAGCCGGAGATAGCCCTCGGATTCCGACAGCGCCCGCGCGTCCAACACGATCGAGAAGATGTCGTCGCTGAGCGTGGAACGCTCTTCGGCATCCCAGAACGCCGCCAATGCGCGCTCCTTGCCGTGCAGCGCCTGCATCCATTGCTTCTTGTCGCCGAGGTTGCTGTTCGCTTCCAGCTCGTCACGGGTCAGGTGCTTGCCGTACTTCCGCTCGATCGCCCGCTCGAGGTCTTCGAACGCGGACTTCAGCTCCTTCCCTTCGGGCTTGACCGAGATGGTTTCGCCCAGCCCCACGATCTTGCACAGTCCCACCTTGTCCGAGACGATGAGCAGGTATCCCTCGAACGCGTCGTGATGCTTGGGCAGCCGGTCGGTTTGGAGCACGAGGGGCCGCTGGTCGGGCTCGGTGACCTTGACGTCCAGGACCTGACGAAGCTCGGAGGCACTCATGCCCATCCGAAGACCGAACGGTCCGTTGCCGGCCTCGCCTTTCTGCGCGAGCACCAGCGAGGGGAGCAGAGTGACACCCGACAAGGCGAGCGGGACGGCAATGCGGCGAGCGAGGCGCATACGAACTCTCCGGGAGTGGCGGCCGACGGCTGGGGTTCCGCCCTGGAGTATCAACTCGCATGCCGCGAACAAAAGCGTTGCGCAACAAACAATTAGCGAATGGTGGGCGGCTGAGGCTCGACCCCGGTTCCACGCACAACGCAAGTCTGCGCCCCGCGTTGCGGGTGGTCCCGGTGCCTCAGCGTCCGAGTGCGAACGCGATGACCTCGTCCCCGGTGCCGAACGCCTCGCCGTCTCCGCCCGCCGCGATGACCACATACTGCCTGCCGTCGCGGCCCCGATACGTCATCGGGGTGGCCTTGCCGCCCGCGGGAAGCGGTGACTGCCAGAGCACACGGCCGGTCTCGATGTCGAACGCGCGGAGATGGCGGTCGAGCGTAGCGGCGATGAACACCAGGCCGCCCGCCGTAGCGATAGGCCCGCCCAGATTGGGTGAGCCGAGCCCCGCGACACCGGTGGCTCGTGCTGCCCCGGGCTGAATCATCGTTTCCATCGATCCGAGCGGCACGTCCCACAGGATTCGTCCTGCTCGCAGGCTGACGGCGACCAGCTTTCCGAATGGGGGCGGAGTGCACGGGGTTCTCGACGGGCTGAGCCACAGTCGCCGGCGCATGAAATACGGCGTGCCATCCATGCGGTTGAGCTGGTAACCCAACCGCGAGCTTTCCTGTCTCAGGACCGTATCGACCACCTGATCCTGCGAGATCAGCTGGACGATCGCCGCCACCGTGTTCACCGGCACGACCGCGATCTCGCGGGTAGGATCGTAGGCCAGCCCGCCCCAGTGCGCGCCGCCGACGTTGCCCGGCACGACCACGGTTCCCTCCAGGCTCGGCGGCGTGAAGATGCCTTCGTTCCGAAGCCCTTGGATCATCGAGCGGCAGGCGGCGCTGTCCCCCGCACTCAGTGCCCAGACGCTGTCCGGGTCGACCCGCGT
>DASSUE010000037.1:0-18619 GCA_035707305.1 Gemmatimonadales bacterium | reverse complement strand
CCCGATGTGGGCGTCTTCCCAATCCAGCAGCCGCACCAGCTGGCGGCGAAGTTCCTGATCGTTGGTCATGCGTCTGGTCCAAGCTCAGTATCCCCGGTTGTGCAACGCGTTCACCCGGGCGGCGAGATCCGCCGGTTCGGTGCGGATCAACCGACCGGTGGGACCGACATAGATCACCACCCGAGGCGCGCCCGGGATGGCGGTGGGACCGAAAGCGAAGCGCCAGGCGCGCGGATGATCCGGGTGGTTCGGCATGCCGCGCCAGAGCAGGCTGACGCTCTGCTCACCCATGCGCGGCGGAGGCGAGCGCAGCAGCTTCGCAACCGTGGTGTACGCGGCGATCCACGAGACGAGACCGACCACCGCTCCCGCGATACCGGCCATGACCGCCAGCCAGAAGAGTCGGGCCATATCATCGCCCCCGCGAAAGGAGAACGGGCTCTCGATCCCCGCCGAAACTTGCGCCAACGGCATGGGATGCGACAGCCCGTTCACGCGGGCGACGACTGCGGCCGGCCGCGACGATCAGCTCTGCATCTTCGCGAGGTCTCCCACCGCTGCGGCGAGCGTCCGCACTTTCGGCCCATCCGGCCCGCCGCTTCCGTTTAGCTTGGTGGCAAGCGTGTTCAGCGCGTTCGTCCGCTCCTGCCCGGAGCTCCGTTCAGCGCCGGCGAGCGCCTTGCGCGCGTCGGCGATCTGCCCGGCGTCCATGCCCTTCGACCGCTCGAGCTGATCGAGATAGGCGCGCGCCAGTGCGAAGCTGGGGGGCCAGACGATCCGCGGCTGCCCTTGGGTGTTGAGATAGTCGAGGCGGACCGTCTTGGCCGCGTCGATCTCATTCTGCGAGATGAACGCGCTCGGCGTGAGCTCGAAGATGTCGAGGCCGCGGGCGATCTCGGAGCTCACCAGGACGCCGTTGTACCAGTAGACCGACCACGACCCCCCGCTCACCATCTCGGTGGAGTCCACCGGCCCGCGGTCAAAGAACGCGATCTCCCGCGGACGGGCAGGATCGGTCCAATCGAACACCGAGATGCCGCCCTGATACCAGGCCTGCGCCATCACATCGCGGCCGGGGATGGGGATCAGCGAGCCGTTGTGCGCGACGCAGTTCTCCTGGCGCGTCTGCGGGGCTGGCAGCTTGTAGTAGCTCGCGAAGGTGAGCTGGCTGCCGGACCGCGTGAAGATGGCGTTCGCTCCCCATTCCTTCTTGTCGGTATCTCGGCACTTGGCCTGGGTGCCGCCGCCCCATTCGTCAGTGAACAACAGCTTGCTGCCGTCGTTGCTGAACGTCGCGGAGTGCCAGTACGAGAAGTTCGAGTCGGCCACGGCCGCGATCCGCTTCGGATTGGCGGGATCGCGGATGTCGAGCAGGAGCCCGTAGCCGCCGCAGGCGCCGCCCGCGAGGCCGATCGTCGGGTACACCGTGATGTCGTGGCACTGGGTGGGCCCGGTTGGCGGTGGCGCCGGGCCGTCGATCGGGCCCATCATGGCGCTCAGGATCTCCGGCAGCTTGTCCAGCAGCGCGGCGCTGTCGGCCGCCGTGGCCTCGCCGGTGCCTCCCCGAGCCTTCACCACGCTGTCGAGCAAGGGGCCGGTGAAGTGGTCGCCGAGCACGGCGTCGGAACCGTGGATCTTGACGATGAAGCCGCCCTTCTTGCGTGCGGCCTCGAGCTGGGCCTCGTGCGCGGCGATGTCCTCGGGCGCGTCGCCGTGCGTCGCAGGGGCGGCGAGGTCGTTGAAGATGCGCGGTGAGGAGACGATTGCCGCCCGCTCCGGATGCGCCAGCGGGACCTTGATGACCTCAATGCGGAACAGGGCAGAATTCGGATCGGCCTCGGGCGAGGCGTCCGAGCAGCCGGCCAACTCGCTGGACGACCGGACCGGTGCGGCCCCGGAGATGTAGACGTAGACGTTCTCGGTGTCCTTGGGATCCACCAGGACCGAGTGTGTGTGTGAGCCACGGCAGGTCTGGACGTTCCCGACGTTTCGGGGCCGGGTGATATCGCTGATGTCGAAGATCCTGAGCCCGCGGAGCCGGTCCTTGCTCACAGTGTCGGGCACGCCCTGTGCGCCGCAGTCGATGCGGCCCGTGAGCCCCTCACCCGAGACGAACAAAAGGTTCCGGTAGACCGATACGTCGCTTTGCGACGCCGGGCAGAGATAAGCGGTCTTGAGCGCCGGCTTGGCCGGGTTGGAGATATCCCACACCTGATACCCGTTGTAGTTCCCCTGAATGGCGTATTGGCCCAGGAACGCGAGATCGGAGTTCGTGACCCCGACAAACCCTTCCGGTGGCGGTGTGGTGGACAGAAGCCGGAGATTCCAGGCGGCCTGGCCGGCGTTCCACATGCCCGCCCGGAGCCCAACCCGGGGATCGGGACTGGGGGCTGCCGTCGAGGTGGCTGCGGTGGTGACCGGCCCGGGGTCGCCACCGGACGATGCACAAGACGTGAGGCCGACGACGGCAAGGCCGAGCGCGACGGCGCCGGCCAACGATGAAGCGGTTGCCATGAGCGATTCCGCGAAAGAGGGGGACGGGCGGACCTGCAAAAGACGGTTACCGAGAGCCTGAGGTTTCAGGCAAGGCGGCGAGCATGGTCTGCATGCGCGCCACCTCGGTACTCTGATCCGCGCTGACGTCGGATGCGAACTTGAAAATCGTATCCTCCTGGGCGGCGCCATGCGACTCGAACAGCTGGTCCACCATGGTGAGCGCACCCTGGTGATGCTGAATCATGAACGTGAGGAACAGCCGGTCGAACTCCGGGCCGCGGGCGGCATCCAGCTGGCGCATCTGCTCTGGAGTGAGCATGCCGGGCATGAGCGTCCCGTGCGCGTGGCCGGTACCACTCATGCCGGCTGGCCTCGCCTCCGGCACCGGAAGCCTCCGGCGGCGCAGCCACCGTTGCATGGACTCGATCTCGTCCTGCTGCGCGTTGATTATCCGTTCCGCGAGGATTCGGATCGAGGGACTGGCCCCGTGGGTTGGAGCCAACTCCGACATCTCGATGGCCTGGACGTGGTGCCCGATCATGTGGGTCATGAAGTCCACGTCTGCCGCGGTGTACGATCGGCGGACGCTGTCCGCCTGGGCGGACGCGGCCGCTGACGTCGTGCTTCGAGCCTCCGGGGCAGGGGGTTGCGGGGCGGTTGCGGCCGGCGCACACCCGCTCAGGGCGAAGAGGAGCGCCGAGCCGGCATGGCCGGCGGTCGAAGGTCGTAAGCGCATCATGGGCTGAACGACAGTACGGCGGCTCCGTGCACCGGGTTACACCGGCGTGCCGGAGCTCGATGGCCGCCCCCTTGCGGCTGTCACGACCCCCCTCGACCGGCTGCACCACCTGAACTTCCACCGGATCGAGCCCGGCCTCGCGGCAGAGCCGTGCAACGACGGGCCCACGTCGGCGTCGCCTCCCCGCCGGCGGATGACTTCCCGATAAGCTCGCAGGCGCGGGTGTATGCGGCGTTCGGCGGATGACAGAAGGCGCCGGTAAAGTCGATGTCCTCGAGCCCGAGTACCCCGGTTGGGCGGAGCGCGCGACAGGCACGGGCGACGAAATCCCGCCGGTCGGCAAGGTGAGAAACGATGAACCGCCCGCAGACGACGTCGAAGTTGGCCGATTCGGTGAGCGCGGTGACATCAGCCACCTGAAACCTGACGTTCTGGAGGCCGAGGGCCTCGCGTTCCCGCTGTGCG
The DNA here is from genome assembly GCA_035707305.1 of Gemmatimonadales bacterium. Taxonomy (GTDB): domain Bacteria; phylum Gemmatimonadota; class Gemmatimonadetes; order Gemmatimonadales; family GWC2-71-9; genus DASQPE01. The sequence continues at coordinate 14,919 of DASSUE010000037.1, read as the reverse complement.
ACGCCGAGCTTGACCGGGTCCCTGCCGGCTCGCCGCGCATCCCGAGGAACGGCCGCGCCGGTGATCACTGATGCTCGCCGGGCGTCAGCCCCCGCGCTTGAAGAACTGCACCGCCCGCTCGTGCTTCTCGGCAGCGGCGCGGGTCTTGAACGTGCCCAGGTTGCGTCGCTTGCCCGTTGTGCGATCCGGTTTGCGGGAGTAGAGCCGGTATCGCCCATCTTTGAGCTTACGGATCATGGGATAGACTGCTTCTTGGTACCGTTGCCCCGGGTTCGGCTCCGCAGGAACGCGATGAGGAACCCGACGACGGCCCCCATTGGTCCGAGGACGAACGCGCCGGTCAGGGCCGCTTCGGCCGAACGGTCGTGGGTGTTCGGTGACAGCAGGGAAATCGCGAGCCCGCCGCCGAAGCCGGCGACAAGATACCCGAGGACGCCCCCCGCAATCCCGAGTACGACACTCTTGCCCATGTTTCCTCCCGCCGGGTCAGGCGCGGCTCACGAGTAACGCCACCTCAGCAGCAGGGCCACGGCGGCCGGTATGGCGAACACAATCGCGAACACCGGCGCCTCATCGGCCACCGAGTACCCTGCCTTGGACGCCGATCCACATGTTGACCGCGGCGGCGACCAGCCAGAGCGGAAGGAAAGCCTTGGCCGCCGAGACCATCGCGGCGGGTCCGGGGCCGCTGAGCCCCCGCGCGACTGCAAGACAGACGGCCAACAACGCGAAACCTCCGGCGATCACTTTGATCGTGCATCGGTCGGTCCTCTCGGCGCCGCTCAAACCTACGGCCGCACGGTGCGCACGAGCCAGAGTCAGCGCCCCTCCGGACGCCTGAGGTGCAGCAACGTGGTGTCCGACCACCCGGCGCTGACACCGACTGCCCGGACCCGGGTGAAGATGATGCTCCCCGTGTCACCCGTCAGTCGCCATCCGTGGCTCGGCGCCGCGTCGGCATAGAACCGCCGTGCATCCGCGATCGTACCATGGTATCCGATAGCCCATGCTTGGCCGTCGGCGAACGTCAGGGTGTCGTGCCGAAGACGCCGACGACCACGCAGCTGGATCAGCGGTCCTCGAGTGTAGCGCTGCACCAGCAGTCCGATGACGATGAAGATCCCCAGCGCCACGAAGAGGCCGGGCTGCATCGGGCCGGGTTCAGGACCCCGGAGCCGCTTCCCCGCAGGCGCACACCGGACAGCCCTTGTCGAGGATCACGAGCCATTTCCCGTTGGCTTCCCGACGCCACACCGAGTTGAAGTTGCCGATCTGCTTGCCGGACGCATCGTACACCGGGCCGCTGCTCCAGGCGAGCGTGCCGGAGGGCAGCACGTCGACCGATCGCGGCTTCCACGAGAAGGGCGCCGCGGTCTCCTTGAAGAGCGGCCGCCACCCCTCCACCACCGCATCTTTGCCGTGCAGACTCCCCTTATCGCCGAAGAAGACCGCGTCGGGCGCCACCCACGCGGCAAAGGCGTTGATGTCGCGCTGCGCCATGCTGGCGGCGAAGCTGCTCTCCGCCGCCATCACCTCGCGGGCGAGATCCCGGCGTGGCGCCTGGCCCAGCAGAGCGTCGGGTGAGGTGAACCCGCCCGACGCGAGGAACGAGAGGACGATTACGGCCGTCACGGATCGGGTGGAGGGAGTGTGCCGACGCATACTGGTTCCGGGCAAGAGGTTTGATTGGGGGTGACGATCTCGGCGTTCGGTCGAACACCAGGCGCCCTTCAGCGGCGGCACGGACGTCCGCCGCTACCCTACAGCCGCTTTTCGAACCAATGATGGGCGTAGGGTTCGTCGTTGAACGGGCTGACCTCGCGGTACCCACTGCTCCCATAGAGCGCCTGGGCCTCCGTCAAAGCTTTGTTGGTCTCGAGCCTGACCCGGCGAAGCCCCCGCTTTCGCGCTCGCGCTTCCAGCTGCCCGAGAATCCGCCGCCCGATGCCGAGGCCTCGAGCCGACGCGTCAACCCACATGCGTTTGACCTCGCCAACATCGGGGTAGTACCGGAGCGCGCCACAGCCCACCGGCTGTCCGTTCAACGATGCAATCAGGAAGCAGCCCCGCGGCGGGGCGAATTCGTCGGCGGGGGTGAGACTGACCGCCGGGTCGAACCCGCCTTCGAACCGCTCGGCCAGCTCGGCGAAGTAACGCCTGAGGCACTCGCGGGCGACGGCACTGGCCGGGGGGACCGACGTGAAGCGCACCCCGCCGGCCGTGAGTAGCCGCTCGACCGTATTCATCGCGGATACCAGCGCCGTCCGCTGCGTGCCGGCCAGCGGACGGAGCAGCGCGCTGGCCGCCGCATCGGAGAGCTGGTCGAGCAGCCGGAGCTCGCGGCGTCCCTTGACGGTGAGCGACACGAAGCGGGCCCGGGCATCATGGGGTGACCGGCCGATCCGGATCAGCCCCTCGGATTCAAGACTGCGAAGCAACCGGCTGGCGTACCCTGAGTCGAGGCCGAGCCGCGACCGAAGTGCGCGGATCTCGATGCCGGCCCGGCCGATCTCGAACAGGAGTCGGGACGCCCCAAGCGATCGGTGCCGGCCGAGGAAATGCTCGTCGAGCGCGCCGATCCGGCGAGTGACCGTCCGGTTGAACCTGCGCACCTGGGCCACGAGGGTCATTCTCTGACATAAGTCAGAGATCAGCCGGCCGCAAGCCCGCCGCCCCGACTCGCTAGGTCGTCGGCCGCTTGAAAAAGAAGTGGACGGTGACGCTGTCGTTCGTCACGCCGGCCAGCTCCCAGCCTTCCGCACCCAACGCGTCGAACTCCTGGGGACTGAGCGCGCCGAGCTCGGCCAATGGCCGCTCGAGGTGCCGGTATTCCCATCGGGGAGCGACGTGCACGGTCGGCAGCGGGAGAGGCGAGCCTGCCGGGGGCGGCGGCGGTGCCACCGGATGAGGAATCGGTTGCGGCTGCGGCGCCGGATCAGGCTGCGGGAAATGAAGGACCTGCGAATGCATTACGACCTCCTTCGACCCTTGGGCGAGTTCAGGTTCGGGATTCACCAGCCGCCGGCCGGCGGCAGGGTGGGCTTGAGGTCGATGACAGGCGTCCCGTCGATCGCTTCCAGCCCCCGGACGTGAATCGATCCGCCGGCTTCGATCGCCAGCACGGTGACCCGATGGAGCCCGATGGGATTCGGCCGGTCGGCCGACCGGGTGGCGAACACCCCGGTCAGCGGCTGGGTCTCGTCGTCACGAGGATGAACGACGAGCAGATCCCGCCGCGCCTGATGGAGCCGGGTGAGGACCAACAGTTCTTGCCCGGGTACGATTCCACCGAGAGCGGGCTGAAAGACGGCATCGATCTTGAGGCGGGCATCGGGGGCGCCCTCGTAGCCTTGCTTGGGCGCGTCGGCGGCATGTTGCAGCGGGGAGTGGACTCGGCCGATGGGTACGACCGTGTCCCTGGTCGATGCGCTCATTCGATCTCGGCTCCGCTCGCCGGCATGAGGCAAAGTATCAGTGGAAACGACGGATCGACCACTTTACGGCTCACTCCGACCGGCTCAGCGCGGATCGTACGGCCGCCATCGCGGCACGAGCCGCGGGACCTGTCGGCAGTACTCGCGATAGTCCTCGCCGAAGCGGAGCGCGAGCATCGGCTCCTCGACCAGTGGGATGTAGAGGCAGTTGATCGCCAGAAACGTAAGCGCCCAGATCAGATGCGGCCGTGACAGCAGCAGCAACGCCTCTCCGAAGAGCGCGAACACAACGCCCGAGATCATGGGGTTCCGCACGTATCGGTACGGCCCTCGTACCACCAGGCGTCGGGGAGGATCCCACGGCGCGAGCGTTCCCCGTCCCTCGGTCGCGAACTGGCGTACGCTGGCGAGGAAGAGCACGATCCCGATGGCCAGAAGGGAGGCTCCCAGCGCCTGGGCGAAGAGCTGGATCGTCCCGGGGCCGGGCTGAAAGACGATCCCCTCGCGACGGGCAAGCCAGACAGGAATCGCGACCGCCATCGTGAACGGCAGCACACCGATCGCCAGGAGGTGCCGGAGCGCCCAGAGCATCGACCGTGCGGTCAGCGGGTCGTGAGCGGCGGCGCACCTCCGGGCATCCCGGCGCGGCTCCGGGCGTACACGTCGGTGTTGAGATACTTGAGCCCGGAGTCCGCCATCAGGGTAACCACGGTCGCGTCCGGCCCCAGCCGCTGGCCCACTTGAATCGCGGCGATGACGTTCGCGCCGGACGATGTTCCCGCGAAAATTCCTTCCTCTCCCGCGATGCGCCGGGCCATTGCCTTCGCGTCATCGGTCCGCACCGGCACGATGGTGTCCACCAGACTGGGCTCCCAGAGCGGGGGCGTGTAACCGATGCCGACGCCCTCGATCTTGTGGGGTCCGGCGGGCCCTCCCAGCAGGACCGACGATTCCGCGGGCTCGACCACGACCATTTCCAGGCCGGGGTGGTAGCGCTTGAGCACAGTCGCGACGCCGCGTGAGGAGGCCGCGGTCCCCACACAGTGGACAAAGGCGTCCACCCGTCGGTTGGTCTGGGCCCAGATCTCTTCGCCCAGCGGGTAGTAGCCGGCGATGCTGTCCCGATTGTTGAGCTGATCGGTCCAGTAGGTGTGCGGTTCCTGGCTCAATCGTCGCGCCGCGTCAATCATATCGAGGATGAGCTGCTTGGTCGTGAGCCCACCCTCGCTCGGGACCAGCGTGAGCTCCGCGCCCAGCGCCGCCATCTGATCCAGTTTTTCGGGGCTGAACGCGTCGGAGGTCACGATCCGCATGCGGTAGCCCTTGGCGGCACACACCAGGGCGAGCGAGGCCCCAGTGCTCCCTCCGGTGTACTCCACCACGGTGTCACCGGGGCGCAGCCGCCCGTCCGCCTCCGCCCGCGTGATCACTGCCCGGGCCATCCGGTCCTTCACGCTTCCTGTGGGGTTCTCCCATTCGAGCTTCACCAGGATCTGCGCGCAGTTCGGCGGGACCACCTTGCGAAGGGCGACCATGGAGGTGTCGCCAATGGCGTCAAGGATATCCACGGATCGAGGGCGCACGACGCGGGCGGTTGTCACCTGCTGCCTCAGGGAAGCGCCACCGTGTCGGGGCCGGAAACCTTGTGGACGTGGCAGCCACCCGGCCCATCGAACCCAAAGTCGGCCTGCACCACCAACGATCCCTTCGTGGCGACGGCCCGAACCTCGTCGCCGGCGGGCCGAAGCTTGGTCGTGGCACCGTCGTCGATCAGCGGATAGGTGCCCTCCGGATACGGACCCAACGCCGCGGCGGCGGAGCGCCCCCGGCGCGCAATTGGGGTCAGCCCCGCGCCGAAGCGGTCAAGCATCGCCATACTCGCGCTTGAGCCGCTCGTAGTACTCCCGCTTTCGGCGCGCAGTCCATGCGGGGTCTTCGCGTCTGCGCGCGTGAGGCTCATCGGCGTGCTCCGTCTCGACGACGGCAAGCGTAATCTGCTGACCCGGCTTCAGAGGTTGCCGTAACCACGTGAGGTACACCGGCGCCCCGTCAGGGTCGTGCGCGAGTCCCCCGACGTCCAGGATCAGCTCTTCCTCGAAGCTGCCGGGGATCGGCTCGCCGGACGCCGGATCGTGTGAGGCCCGCTGGACCCAGCTCGCCGTTACGGTGGCCACTCCCGGGCCGGAGACACCGGCGGTGCACCGCTTCTGGCCGTCGATCGAGATCTCGAAGGTGATCATCTGGACTCCGTCGGAGACATCGACACCGCGTGGGTCAGAATCGCTCGTACCAGCGTCCGAACGCGGGGATCGTTCATCATGAACGTGTGACCGACGGGCAGCGGAACGAAGGCGGCCCCGGTGCTGGGCCGAACCTCCGGGACCGCGACGATACCGTCGTTGTCGATCCCGGCAAACGGCGCCCGCACCGATCGCCATCCCCGAGTCCCAGCGATAACCGTGCACGGGACTGTCACCCGGGGCAAGGCGTCGAAAAAGGTCTGGCGGGCGAGCAGCTGCCCGGTCTGGCCATTCAGCAACCGATACGGCCACCACCATCGCAGTCGGCGGGCGAGGCGGGGCGGGCGATCTGGCGTCCCGAGCATGACGAGGTGTTGTGGAGGCCGGAGGTCGGGCGGCCATCCGACCAGCGCGGTGCGCAGGAGCACGCCCCCGAGCGAGTGGCCGATGGCGGCGTAGGGCTGTCCGGTCGCGGCGATCCGTCGGAGCCGCCGGCGGATTCGCGCGCGGATCCGGGGAAAATGCTCGACCGCCGCTACGTACCCCGCGAGCTCGGTGCTGTGCCCGGCGCGCTGGAGGTCGCGCGCCAAGCGCAGGAGTGAGAGCGGACTGCGTCCCAAGCCGTGCACCAGGAGTATGTGCATTGGCGAAGTATGTGCCGGTCGAACGGCGGTGTCTTCATCGGACGGTCGCGGTGCATTCGATCTCAACCCGCGCGTTGAAGACCAGGCCGCTCGCTCCCAGCGCGCTCCGGGCCGGAAGGTTCCTGGGAAAGAACGTCACGTACACCTTGTTCATCGCCGGCCAGTCCTTGATGTCCGCCAGCATCACGATGCATCGCACCACGCGGTCGAGCGATGAGCCGTGACGCTCCAAGACAGCCTTGATGTTCTCCATCGTCTGTTTCGTCTCGGGACCGATCCCACCCTTCACCAGCTTGCCGGTCGAGTCCGCGCCGATCTGGCCGGCGAGGTACAGCATGTTGCCCACCCGCACCGCCGACGAAAACGGCAGTTTCATGTCCCCGCCCACGGGGTAGTACTCGACCGCCGACCCACCCCCGCTGCCCGGGCAGCCCTGCCGCCGTCGGGTGTCCGCCAGCGCCACGATCTTCCACTCGCCCCCGGTCTTCGCCATCTGGAACGCGTCCACCCCGCAATGGCTGAACTTGTCATCCAGGTAGAACGAATAGTCGGTCCAGACCGACGCAAGCGTCCCGTCGATCTCGACTCGCTCGTTGCTGATCCGCTCGTCCCATACCTCTTTGTGCGGCGTTCCTACGGCACGGATGAAGTTCTCCATGGTGTCGATCTCGACGATCGCGTTCCCCTGGCGCACGATCGCCGTGGTGAGCTGCGCGTTCGGGTGGAACGTCGAGCGGACCATCGCACTGTCGCCCGCGCGCATGCCGTCGAACAGCCGCTTGACCACCGCCAGGACGGCGGCCCGCTCATCGGCCGACTGAGCGAATGAGGGACTCGCGGAGCCAAGCGCGGCCGCGGCCGCCAGCGTGACGACGAGCAGTCTGGACATGGGCGATCCGGTGAAGGTGCGGTCAGATCAGCGCACGGCCGTCGGCGAGCAGGCGCTCGACCTCGGCGGCCGGTAAGGTGACGACGTTCAGCACGCCGCTCAGGTTTCGTGTAACCGGACGGGCGACGAACACGCGAAGCCGCCGCGCGCTCCGGTAGAGCTCGTCGGCCACGCGTGGAAGGCCGAGCTGACCCGGGCGGCCCTCGTCGGTAAGGCGATCCGCCCCTCCGCCGCGGAGCCGGAGCGGCAAGTCCACGCCGAGCATCGACGAGCGGGAGGGGTAGTCGAGCAGCAACTCACCGGGCTCGAGGCCGGCGGCCCGGGCCACGGCATCCTCGACCTGCGCCGTGAGCGCGGAGTCGTCCGTCACCCAGGCCTCGACGTCGCTCGGCACATCGCTGGCTGGGAGGTCGAGCGCGCGCTTGTGGAGCCGCCGCCCACGGATCGCGATCGCGAGCTCGCTCTTCGTCCGGCCCACCAGCAGCTCCATGAGGGCGTCGTCGGTGGTATCCGCGATGGCCGCCGGGTCCACCTGTCCGGCAGCCACGGCATCGCGCACCGCGCGTTTGAACATGCAGGTGGCCGACCGCACCGCGTGGTGCCAGTAGACGTTCCGGTACATCTGGTACTTCGCGAAAAGCAAGGACTCCAGCGCGCTCACGCCCTTCTCATGGACGCCCACCTCTAGCCGGCCGCCGACCTCCACCAGGGTGAGCGAGGCCAGCAACCGGTCCACGTCCACCGTGCCGTAGGGCACGCCGCACATGAATGCATCGCGGCTCAGGTAATCGATCTTGTCCAGATCGAGCGAGCCGGACACGAGCCCCTGGAGCGCGCTCACGCTTCGGCCGCCGACCAGGTCGCCGATCCGCCCGGGCAGCGTGGGGCCGCCGATCTCCACCAGCCGGTTGCCGAGCTCGCCGTGGGCGAGCTTGGCAATGCCAAGGCCCTCGTGGGAGGGGAAGCCGGCTTCCTCCAAGGCGTGGGAGAAGGGATAGTGCCCGATGTCGTGCAGCAGCGCGGCCAGCTGCACTGCCAGGCACTCCTCATCGGGCACGCACTCGAGCTCGTCCCGCTCCTCCAACGCCGCGAGCGCACGCCGGGCGAGATGGTAGGCGCCGAGCGCGTGCTCGAACCGGGTGTGGGTGGCGCCGGGATAGACCAGGAAGGCGTGGCCGAGCTGCCGGATGTAGCGGAGCCGCTGAACGGCCGGCGTGTCGAGCGCGAGGAGCGCGGTCCGGTCGAGCCGGATGTTGTCCCAGAGGGGATCCCGGATGACTTCGAGGTCGGGCATCGGGAGAAAGAATAGGCGAGAATGAGACGCCCGCCCCTGCTCTCCGTTCTCGCTGTTCTCGGCGGTTCTCGCCCGTTATGCCGGCCCGGCCTCCGCGACTGACCGCGATACCTGCGCCGCGTACTGGCCGAAGTTCTCCCGGAACATTCCGGCCAGCTTCCGCGCCTGGGCGTCGTAGGCGGCAGGGTCGCTCCAGGTTTTTCGTGGGTCGAGCAGGTGGGCGGGCACCTCCGGCACTGCCGTCGGAATCTCGAGCCCGAACACCGGATCGCGCATGTAGCGGGCGCGATCGAGCTGACCCGAGAGCGCCGCGCGCACCATCGCCCGAGTATAGGCCAGCTTCATCCGGGATCCCGAGCCGAAGGCGCCGCCGGTCCAGCCCGTGTTCACCAGCCAGACCCGCGCGCCGTGCCGCGCGATCTTCTCGCCCAGCATCTTGGCGTACACGCCGGGATGGAGCGGGAGGAACGGCGCGCCGAAGCACGCGCTGAACGTCGCGGTCGGCTCGGTGACCCCTGCCTCGGTGCCCGCGACCTTCGCGGTGTAACCCGACAGGAAATGGTACATTGCCTGGTCGGCGGTGAGGCGCGCGACCGGCGGGAGCACTCCAAACGCGTCCGCCGTGAGAAACACGATATTCACCGGGTGGCCGCCGGTGCCGCCGGGAACGTGATTCGAGATGTAATGGAGGGGGTAGCAGGCGCGGGTGTTTTCGGTGATCCGGTCGGAGTCGTAGTCTACGGCGCGGGTGGCCGGGTCGAGCACGACATTCTCCAGCACGGTCCCGAACGTCTGGGTGGCCAGGTAGATCTCGGGTTCGGTATCTGAACGCAGCCGGATCACCTTGGCGTAGCAGCCGCCCTCGAAGTTGAACACCCCGTGGTCGCTCCAGCCGTGCTCGTCGTCGCCGATCAGACTCCGCGACGGGTCGGCCGAGAGCGTGGTCTTCCCGGTGCCCGAGAGGCCGAAGAAGATCGCGGTGTCATGATCGGGGCCGACGTTGGCCGAGCAATGCATGGAGAGTACGTTCTGGTGCGGCAGCAGGTAGTTCAGCACGGTGAAGATCGACTTCTTCATCTCACCGGCGTACCGGGTGCCGCCGATCAGCACCACCTTCCGCTCGAAGCTCATGGCGATGAACGTTCCACCCTTGGTCCCGTGCCGCGCTGGATCGGCGTGGAATTCCGGCGCGTGAAGCACCGTGAACCCAGGCTGAAACCGCGCCAGCTCGGCGAGGGAAGGCCGAATGAACATGTTCCGCACGAAGAGCGCGTGCCATGCGCTGGGTGTGATGAACCGGACCGGAAGGCGGTAGGCCGGGTCGGCCCCGCCGAACAGGTCCTGCACGAAGAGCTCGCGGGTATCGAGGAACGAGCGCACGTCGTGGTGCAGCCGGTCGAACGCGTCGGCCTCCATGCGGCCGTTCTTCTCCCACCAGATCTCGTTGGCGGTGGATGGCTCGCTCACGACGAACTTGTCCTTGGGAGAGCGGCCGGTCTTCGGGGTGGTGACCGCTGCGAAGGCACCGTGATCAGTGACGACACCTTCCTCACGGCGAAGGGCGTATTCGATCAGGCGGGGCGGCGCCAGGTTTGGGAGGATGCGCTCGGGATAAAGGCCATGCTCGGCCAGCGTCAGGCTTTCCCGCTGAACCACGATGCCCTGAACGGTCATAGACTCCACGTGCGAAGACGAGTCAAGAAAGATCGGCAGACGGATCGCGCGGGGCAACCGACGCCCGCGCCGCCGGCCCGCGAGCGTACGCCCTAAGTCTGCGCAGCATCTTGCGATCCATCGTAACTTCGTCGTCGCCCTTCGGAGTTTCGAGGATGCGCATCACGCGGCGGAAGCGGGGATCGGTCATGATCCGGCGGAACGGTCCCGGGCCGAGGCTGCCTTCGCCGATCAGCGCGTGGCGGTCCCGACGGGAGCCGAACGGCGTTTTCGAGTCGTTGAGGTGGAGGACCCGCAGGTGTTCCAGGCCGATGATGGCGTCCCAGCGGGCCCACACGCCGTCGAAATCATGAACCAGATCGTACCCCGCCGAGTAGAGGTGACAGGTGTCGGCACAGAACCCGATCCGGCGGCGAAAGCGCGCGGGGATGCGGTCGCGCAGCTCGGCCAGCTCTTCGAACGTGCGCCCGAGCGACGTGCCCGACCCGGCCGTGGTCTCGAGCAGTACCACGACCTTGCCCGGCACCGCGGCCAGGCACGCGGCGTACGCGGCCGCGTTCCGCGCCAGCCCCGCCGCGCGATCGTCGATGTAGTTGCCCGGGTGCGACACCAGCCAGCGAATGCCGAGGGTTTCGCAGCGCTCCAGTTCGGCCTGGAAAGACGCTGCGGATCGGTCACTTAACACCGGGTCCGGAGAGGCGAGATTGATGAGGTACGAATCGTGCGAAACGACGGCGTGCAGGTCGTGCTCCCGGCACGCGCGACGAAACCTGGTGCCGACCCCGGCCTCGAGCCGGGGCTCGCGCCATTGACTGGGTGTCTTGGTGAAGACCTGGATCGCGGTGGCTCCGATGGCGGCGCCGCGCGCCGGGGCGGTGTCCACTCCTCCCTGGATCGACACGTGAGCCCCGAGCAGATCCTGTGCATCAGCCTGACGCATTACGCCTCCTCGCGCGCGTGAGCGAACTCGTGGCCGATCCCGCCGCAACGCGCCCGCACGTCCTCCTGCTCGGGGATGCCGCCGCCCGTCCCTACGGCCTGGAACGCGCCCTCGGCCGCGCCGGCTTCCAGGTCCACGAAGCTACCAGCGTCGCCGACAATTTCGCGCATCACGAAGGCCCCGACATCGCCGTGGTCTCAGCCCAGGACGCGGACGCCGGGCTCGGCACCCTGCTCCAGGCGCTGAACGCTGCCTGGGGAGGCCAGGTGCCGCTGGTCGCCGTTCTCGCGTCGCCCGACCGCGAGGGGCCAGCTCGCGCGCTCGCCCTCGGCGCCGACGATGCGCTCGCGTCCCCGATCCATCTGCCGGAGCTCGCGGCTCGCGTGGAAGCGCGGTCCCGCCGCCGGCCGCGGCCCGCCGACCGGAACGGCAACGGCCGGATGCAGGAAATCCTGCTCGAGCTGCTCGAGCTCTCGCGAGCCGGCCAGGGCACCGGCGAATTGCTCGACAACCTGGTTCGGCGGCTGGGCCGCACGCTCCCGGGATGGGCAGCGCTGTTCGTCACCACTGGCGAGGCGGACAGTGCGGCGCACGTCGTAGCCGGCCCGAACGGGAGCGGGTCCACGGAGCCGAGGCTCGACGTCGAGCGCTATCCCGAGGTCGCCGAGGCGGTTCGCACCGGCCGGCCGGTGGTGGTGGCCGACGTGCAGACCGATCCGTTGTTCGAGGGTGAACGCCGCCGCTGGGCCTACGAGGGGTCGGAGTCGCCGGTCCGCGGCGTAGCCGCCTTCCCGCTTGCCATCGGCGAGCAGGTGCTCGGCGTGCTGTTGCTCCGGTCGCGACAACCGTCACCGCGGCTGACGGCCGGTGAGGAAGGGTTCGCCGCGGGGCTGGCGCAAGCCGCCGCCCGCCTGCTCGATGCCGACCGCCGCCGGACCGAGGCCGCCGCCGCGGCGCAGACGAGCGGCGATGAAGCCGCCGATCCACTCACCGGCCTTTCGCTCTCGGCCGGGCTTGACCGCCGGGTGCTGGAAGAATCCGAGCGAGCCCGCCGCTATTCGCTCACCTTCAGCGTCGTGTTGCTCGATCTGGACGATCAGTGCGCCCGCAACGAGCGTCTTGGCCGCCCTGCCGGCGATCGGCTGCTCGCCGAGCTCGGTCGCACGCTGCAGCGGGAAGTGCGGGCTTCCGATTTCGTGGCGCGCTACGGCGGCGATGAGTTCGCGTTGGTCCTCGCCGAAACCGGGGCCAGCGGGGCCCGCGATCTCGTGCATCGGCTCCGCCATCGGATCGGCGTGGAATCGTTCGCCGGTTTGCCGCCCGGAGAACGGGCCCAGATCGCGGCCGGCATCGTCGCATTTCCTCATCCCGCAGTGGAACAATGGTCGGACCTGCTCGTGATGGTGGAGGCGGCGTTGCGACGCGGGAAAGCGCAGAGCGAGGAGCGGATCGGAATAGCGGAGTGATGTGCGGGAAGGGCCGCCAGTCAGCGGGTCAGCGACTCCTCGCCGTTCGCTTCAACCAGTCAGCTGGATCCAACGCGATCTGATTCTCGCCTCTGATCTCGAAATGCAGGTGCGGACCGTGCTCGCTGCTGATCCCGCCCACCGCGCCGATCGCCTGGCCTTTGCCCACCACGTCGCCCAGCCTCACGGTCGCCAGCTGCAGGTGGGAGTAGACCGAGTAGTATCCGTTCCCGTGCTCCAGCAGAACGGTGAGACCGTAGGTGCCGAACTGGCCCACCAGCCGAACCTTGCCGGCCTCGACCGAGTGCACCGGCGTACCTGCGGCAGCCTGGATGCCGATCCCGTTCCAGCGGATCACCCCGCCGCTTGGCAGAGTGTCGCGGCCGAATCGGTAGATGATCGGACCTTCGACCGGCCAGTCGAGCTTGCCGATGTCCGCAGTGGTGAGGGCACCCGGCACCGCGGCGACCGGAAGCCCCGCTCGACGCCGGGCGAGCTCGTCCCGCCGGGCCCGCTCCAGCGAGGCGAGCACCTGCGATAGCCGCAGCTCGTCCCGCTCCAGTGCGGTCAGCCGGGCCTCCGTGCTCCGCGCAGTGCGCTGGAGCTGCTGGATGCGGCGGGCCCGTTCCCGTGCCAGCGATCCGAAGCGCTCGTACTCGGCCTCGCGCTCCTGCCGCCGGCGGTCCAGCTCGCCGCGCACCCGGAGAATGTCGTTCCGGTTACCGACCACCCGCCGCCGAAGCTGTTCGACATCGTCCACCAGCGCCCGGTCCTGGCGGCTGGTGAGGTAGAGGTACTTGTAGCGGCTCAGCAGGTCGCCGAATGACTCGGCCGTGAGCAGCACCTGAAACGCGTACAGCGCGCCACGCTTGTAGATGTCGATCAAACGCCGCTCGAGGATGGCACGGCGCTCGGCGAGGTTGTCCTGGGCGAGGATCAGCTCGGCGCTGCTCCGATCGAGCTGGCCGGCGAGCCCGCCGATCTGCCGCTCGATCTCGTGCACGATCCGCTCGGTGGATTCCTTCTGCCGCTCGATGTTCCGGAGGTCGGCGCTGGCATCGTGCACCTGGCCCTGAAGACGCTGCCGCTGGGACTGCAGCCGGTCGCGTTCGGCCTTGATCTCCTCCAGCCGGCGGCGGCTCTCGTCGAACTCTCGGGTCTGAGATTGCTGGGCGGCGGCAGCGCTCGGGAGGAGCAGCCAGCACAGTGCCAGGAAAGAACGGGCGAGAAGGGGCAAGGTTCCGTCACACATTCCGCAAATGCCGTCCCACGCTCACCAGACTCCCACCCAACCCGATCAGCACGCCGAACACCACGAGCAGCACCATCAGGTCAGGGCCGAAGAACACCAGGCCCGAGAGCGACGCTGTGCCGCTGCCCGTAAACAGCCGGTATCCGGCGTAACAGAGCACCAGCGACAGCAGGCCGCCGAGCAAGCCCTTGAGCGCGCCCTCGAGCAGGAACGGCCCCCGGATGAAGTTGTTGGTGGCGCCCACCAGGCGCATGATGTTGATCTCGCGCGCTCGCTGCAAGATAGTGAGGCGGATCGTGACGCCGATGATCACCACCGCCACCGAGGCGAACGCCAGACCCACGACCAATCCGACGATGCCGGTCAGGTTGCGGAGCCGGTCGAGTCGCTCGACCCAATCGCGTCCGTACCGCACGTCGTCCACGAAGCTGAATCCCGTGAGGCGTTCCGCCACCGATTCGACCGCTTGGGCGTTCCGGTAACCTTCCTTGAGCCGGATCTCCAGCGAGGCGGGAAGCGGGTTTACCTGCAGGTCGCGGTAGGCATCGCGGAACTCGACCAGCTCCCGTCGGGCTCGCTCCAGCGCCAAGTCCTCGGAGACGTACTCAACATCCTGGACCTCCGGAAACGCAGCGACGTCCTGCGACGCGAGCGTGATCGTTTCCGGCGGGGTGCCGCGCAGCACGAACGCGACGATCTCGACCCGCTCCTCCAAGCCCTGCAGCGCCTGGCGCAGGTTCACCGCGATCAGGGCGAACAGGCCGACTGTGAAGAGCGAAAAGGCGATGGTGGTGACCGAGAGCCCAGACAAGAGCGGCGCGCGGCGGAACGACAGCAGCGCTTCGCGAAAGAGCAGCCTCATCGGGCGCGGCTCGCCGCGTGCCCGTCGCGGGAGTCGTCCACCGCGCTGTCGAACGCGATGGCGCCTTCGCGCAACTCGATGTTCCGGTAGGTGGTCTGTCGCACCAGGTCGAGATCGTGCGTGGCCATCACCACCACCGTGCCGCCGGTGTTGATCTCACGCAGCAGCTGAAACACGCCCCGCGTCGCCCGCTCGTCGAGATTGCCGGTCGGCTCGTCGGCCAA
>DASSUE010000036.1:0-3052 GCA_035707305.1 Gemmatimonadales bacterium | reverse complement strand
CGCCATGCGCGACAACCAGGCGAGCCTGGTCCGCGTGATCAGGACCGCCGACTCGCTGCTGGTCAAGATGCAGTCACCCACGAGCACGATGGGCCGGCTGGCGACCGATTCGACGCTCTACGTCGAAACGACCGCTTCCGTCCGCGAGCTCCGCCAGCTCCTCGCCGACATTCAGGCGAATCCGCGAAAGTACCTGAAGATCTCGGTCTTTTGATGAGGAAGCGGCGCGCGGAGCTCGAAGTGAGCGCAGGCGGGATCGTGTTCCGCCGCCTGTCGGATCAGACCGCCCAGTATCTGCTGATCCGCGACTCGTACGACAACTGGGGGTTTCCCAAGGGGCACCTGGAAGACGGCGAGACACCGGCGGACGCCGCCACGCGCGAGACGTCGGAGGAAACCGGACTCGACGATCTCACGCTACGCGGCCCGATCCGCGTCATCGACTGGCACTTTCGATTCCGTGGGCGACACATCCACAAGTACTGTCACTTCTTTCTGTTCGAATCCGCCGGCAGCGACCCGAGCCCGCAGCTGGACGAAGGCATCACCGCCTGCGCGTGGCACCCCCTGGAGGGTGCGCTCGCCACGCTGTCCTACGACAACGCACGCGGCGTGCTGAAACGGGCCAGCGAGATGGTGCGCACCCTGGTGGCTGTCGGCGCCGGTCGTCCCGCGCGCGGGCAGGCGGCCGGCGAGGGCTGACGGTGGCGGTCGTCGCGGCGCTGCTGGACAGCCGGGCGGGACTGGTGGCGCTCCGGCGGTCCCTGCCTCCGAGCGGCCCGGTCGTGGTGACGTGCCGCTCGCTCGCCGGGCTGCACCGCGTGCTCGACACCCGGCTCACCGATGCCGTGGTGCTCGCGCCGACCCCCGCCACACTGCCGGAAGTGACCGCGCTGCGTGAGGGGCTGCCGCACATTCCCGTGATAGCCTACGCCGCCTTTCGACCCGACGACGGCGAGCTCCTGCTGGCGTGCCGCGAGCATGGAATCGCGGCGGCCGCGGTGGCCGGAGTGGATGATGCGGTGATTGGGGACATCGTCTCCCGCTGGTCGGTTACCGCCATGCGGGCGCGCGCGCTGGCCGAGGGACCCCGGATGCTCCGGCTCACCGAGCCGCTGCAGCGCAACGCGTGGGATGTCTTGGTGCGCGAGGTGGAACGGCCAGTCCGCACCGTCTCATTGGCTCGCCGACTCGCGGTAAGTCGCGAGCATCTCTCGCGGCAGTTCGGCGCCGGAGGGGCGCCCAATCTCAAGCGCGTGATAGATCTGGGGCGGATCGCCTGCGCGGCGCAACTGCTGCAGAACCCCGCGTACCGCATCGCCCATGTGGTTCGGCTCCTGAACTTCGCCTCGTCGAGCCACCTCGCGGGCACCACGCGCCGGATCACGGGCGCGCCCCCCTCGTCCCTGGCCGAGCTGGGGCCGAAGGGTGTGCTGCACGCTTTTGCGCGAGGAAAGACCCGAAGCCGCTGGTAATCCCCGCCTACCCCGTGTAGCATCCGCGCCGCACCGCCGACGGGCGTCCATGAGACCGGCGATGGCACCGGGCTTGCTTCGACAACGCCGGTCTGGGAAAGGGCAGCGAGATGGAGCGCGACGCGCCGATCCGCGTGCTGGTTGTGGCTGACAAGCTGGGCTTTCCCGGCGTGCGTCTTCATGGCATGGGGCGAGCTATCGTCGAGTGGACCCGCTCATTCGACCCCGCGCGGGTGGCCCTCCACACCTGCGTGCTTCGCGACGTGGGCGGTTACCGGGCCGACGCCGTGGCCGCCGGTGAACCGATAGAGTTCCTCGACCTGTCGCCGTTCAGCCTCGCGACGCTGGCCGCGCTGATCCGCCGTGTGCGGCGGCAGGACATCGAGGTGCTCCACCTCAACGGGCTCGGCGCGAGCACCTTTGGACGGCTGGCCGGCCGGCTCACGGCCCGGCCGGCGATTGTCCACGTACACAGCAACAGCTACTACGATCCGAAAGGCTATCCTGCCTACGTTCGCGCCATCGACAACCTCCTCGCGCCATTCACCGCCCGCGCGGTCGCCATCTCGGAGACGGTGCGCGAGTTCTGCATCGACGCGATGGGTTTTCGTCCCGGCCAGGTCGAGCTGGTCCACTACGCCACGCCCCGGCTCGGCGCTCCGCCGTCGGAGGCACGGCTTCGCGAGCTGCGACGCCGCTACGGCCTGGATGGCTGTCGCGTGATCGGGGTGAGCTCCCGGCTCTACCCGATCAAAGGCCACCGGGTCGTGCTCGACGCTTTTCCAGCGGTCTTGGCCCGGTTGCCCGATGCCCGGGTGCTGTTCGTGGGTGATGGGCCGGAGCGCCCCGTGCTCGAGGCGCAGGCGCGTTCTCTGGGTGTGGCCGACCGGGTATGCTTCGCCGGCTTTCAGGACGACATGGCGGCCTATCTCAGGCTCTTCTCGGTTGCGATCGTCCCATCGCTCCATCCCGAGGGATTCGGCCTCGTCGCCGTCGAAGCGCTCGCCGCCGGGGTCCCCGTCATCGCATCGCGCGTGGGCGGACTGCCGGAGATCGTCACCGACGGCGTCGCTGGATTTCTGGTCGAGCCGGGGAACGCGCGGGACCTGGCCGAGGCCATCGTGCGGGTGCTCGGCGAGCCTGGCGGCTATGCGGCATTGAGCGCGGCCGCCGTTATCGAAAGCCAACGCTTCTCTATGGACCGGTTCACCGATCGCATGGAACACATCTACCGCACGCTCGCCCGTCCGGCGCGGGCGTCCGCCTTGTCGGAGCATTAACGTGAGAGTAGGGATTGTCGGCAGCGGGATGATCTCGGGGCATCATCTCTCGGCCGCCGCGCGTTACTCGGGAGCGGAGGTGGTGGGCATCGCCGATCCCGACGCTGCGCGCGCGCGAGTGCAGGCCGAGCGGTTCAAGGTTCCGCAGATCTTCGCAGGACTGACCGAGATGATGGCGGCCGCGCGGCCGGACGTCGTTCACATCCTGACCCCACCCGCCACGCACGCGTCGCTCGCGGTGGAGGCGCTCGACGGCGGTGCGCACGTCTACGTCGAGAAACCCATGGCCGTCACCCT
>DASSUE010000035.1:0-19551 GCA_035707305.1 Gemmatimonadales bacterium | reverse complement strand
ACCGTCCACCGGGGTCGCGGCGCCGAGGATCGCGCCGGGTCGCATGAAGATCGAGTCGGCGGCGAGCGCGATGAGCGCGCCGGCGCTCAGCGCGCGCGGATTCACAAAGGCGTAGACCGGGACATCGGCGCCGCGCACCGCGTCCACGATCCGCTGCGCCGCGTCTACCCGGCCACCCGGCGTGTCGATGTCGAGCACCGCGGCGGCCGCGCCCGCTTCCCGCGCTTCGCGCAGCGCGCGAGCGACATAGGGCGCGAGCCCGTTCTCGATGGTACCTGTGATCGGAATGCGGTAGACGACTTGGTCCTGCGCGGAGGCGGGCAGTACCACGCCGACCGCGAGGATCAGGGTCAGGCGAACGATCCGGCGCATCGCTGGATCCGGTCGGGAGACGACCGGAATCTAACGAGACTGGAGCCTGGGACGGAGTGGTTCTGCGGAGCGGAAGGCTACGGACGTCCCGGGTCGGGGCGCGCACGCCGGGCCCGGGGGCGGACGCTCGAATCGTCGGCGCCGGCGCGCCCCGGACCACGCCGCATCCCTCGAAACTCCTCACGTCGATCGTCGCGGCGCTCGTGCTGAATCTCGTGCGCCCGACGCATGAGCCGCTCTCGCATCACAAACAGTTGTGACCGCTGTACCGGCGTGAGGTACTCGGACATCTCACGGTTCTCGTCCCGGAGCGTCTGAGCCTGGGCGCTCCGAATCGACACCAGCTCATCGGTGAGGCGCGAGACGCTGTCCTGGTTTGCCGCGACGCCCGGCCGAAGCTGCTCGGAGAGGGCGGCACGGACGTCGCGCTCGCGGTTGACCAGCTCGCGGCGGCGGGTGCCATAGGTGCGTGCGGTGCCGCGCAGGCGGGCCATCTGGTCGTCGGACAGCCTGAGCCGCTCCTTGACCCTTTCGGCGAAGCGGCCTTCGACCTGCTGACGAAGCCGTTCCGCACGCTCGGAATCGTCGGGCTCCTGGGCCGCGAGCGGCGGAACCGCCGCCAGCACCGCCACCATCAGCCACCCCGCGTTCACCCGCATCAG
The DNA here is from genome assembly GCA_035707305.1 of Gemmatimonadales bacterium. Classification (GTDB taxonomy): domain Bacteria; phylum Gemmatimonadota; class Gemmatimonadetes; order Gemmatimonadales; family GWC2-71-9; genus DASQPE01. The sequence continues at coordinate 18,517 of DASSUE010000035.1, read as the reverse complement.
CCCTCCAAAGCCTCGAGCACGCCGTCGAGATCCTCGCCCTCGAGATCGGACGGCAGCGGTGGGGCGAGATCGATGCCGTTCTCGTCCGCCTGGCGATCCATGGTGCGCAGCAACGCCTCGAGCTCCGGCGTGCGCAAGCTGTCGAGCTCAGGCAAGATCAGATTGGCGGCCACATCCACGCCAGTCGAGCTCGCCCGGCCGGTCGGGGCACCCGACACGGCCAGCACGATCGCTGCCGCGGCGGCCAACCCCGCGAAGGCATACCCCCAGCGCCGGGTCCGCTCCGACGACCGGTCAGCCCGAAGCCGGCCCAGCACCCGCTCCGTCACATGGTGTGCATTCAGATCGGCGGCGACACCCGCGCCCAAGGCCTTGGCGGACCGGACCAGCGCCCATTCAGCCGCGCAGTCGGCGCAAGCGTCGAGATGGGCCTGTTCGTCTGCAGTCCACGCCTCGCCGCCGGCCACCGCCGGCATGCGGTCCGAAAGCCGTTCACAGAGGCTCATCGCACCAACTCCTTGAGCTTCTTCACCGCGTGATGATAGTGCACGCGCGCGGCACCGGGCGTGGTGCCGAGCGCAGCTGCGATGTCGTCATACTCACGGCCTTCTTGAGCCCGCAGAAGAAACACCTCGCGCTGTAGCCGTGGCAGCCCGGCCAATCCCTTCCGCAGCCGGTCCTCCGCCTCACCGGCCGCAAAATCCGCGTCCGGGTCGGCCCGGTCGGGCAAGTCACGGTCGTCGATCGAGACCAGCTGTCGCCCGCGCCGGCGGCGGTACTCATCCTTGTGGAGGTTCCCGGCGATGGTGAACAACCAGCTCCGGAACGACGCCTGGCCCCGCCATCCATCGATCCGCCGGAACGCCCGAAAAAATGTCTCCTGAACAAGATCTTCGACGTCGCTGGGTCCCGCACCTGCACTGTAGAGAAAACGGCCGACCGCCGCGAGATGCCGCCGCACCAGCTCGGCCGCCGCCCGCTCGTCGCCGCCCCGATACGCCGCCACCAGCTCGGCATCCGGACGCGCGTCGGGCCCCGAGCCTGCGATCGCGCTCATCCGCCTGCAAAAGACGCGGCATGCTCGGCTCCGTTAAGGCTCGAAACCGAGCAATCCGGTGCAGCATTCGCGATCTCAGATCTCACAAGTTAGATGAGACAGACATGCGCAATCCTTTATACCGCAATCTGTTTCGTTGATCTCCATGCTCGTGCCGCTGTACCCCTCTGGGCGCGCGACCGCTATACTGGAGCAATGCCAGTCCATCGTCCCGAGATCATTGCCCACCGGGGCGCGTCGGGCCACCGGGTCGAAAACAGTCTGGCCGCCTTCTACCGGGCGCTGGAACTGGGCGCAGATGGCGTGGAGCTCGACGTCCACAGCACCAGCGACGGAGCACTGGTGGTGCATCATGATGCGACGCTTCCCGGGGTCGGCCGCATCGCCGACCTGACCGCCGACACGGTCCGCGGGTTCCGCCTACCCAACGGCGAACCGGTTCCCTACCTCACGGAAGCGCTGGAGGTCATCGGCGATCACAATGTATGGATCGAGCTCAAGACGCTCGACCCACGATTCGATGGCGCGTTGCTGCGGGTGCTCGACCATGCGCCGGCCGCGGACCGCTACGCGGTGCACGCTTTCGACCACCGGATCGTCGCGCGCCTGGGGAGCAGCCGTCCGAACCTTCGCCGCGGCATCTTGCTGTCCTCGTACCTGCTCGATCCCGTGACGCCACTGACCTCGGCCGGCGCGGGCACGCTGTGGCAGGAGCAGCATCTGATCGACGGTCCCCTGGTGGAAAAGGTGCACGCCGCCGGGTGCACGATCGTGGCGTGGACCGTGAACGCACCCAGCGACATCGCTCGCCTTTGCCGGCTGCGGGTGGACGGGCTGTGTGGCAACTATCCCGACCGCCTCCGGGAAGCAGTGGGCGCTTAACTGTGGGCGGCGACCGGAGGCTCCGGAGCGGCGTCTCGCTCGGTCCGTGCCCGCCTCCGCGCCGCGATCTCCCCCTCCAACCGGGTAATGTCGGCCTCGAGGTCGTCCAGCCGCAGGAGTAGCGCATCGAACCGCCGCGGCTCCGTCTCGCTTCCCCGTTCACGCCGATGCACGAGGAGCCCGATGTCGCGGGCGGCCGCGTCCTGTTGTCGCCGAAGCCGGAGCAACTCGATCTGCAGCTTGCCTTCGTCCAGCGCGGCCTGCGCGCGACGCCCGAAGGATTCGAGCTCGCGATTCAGCCGTTCCATGATCTGAGTCATACGCACACCTCCCCTCGAAATAAAGCAAACGTGGGATGCGGAGACAGGTCCGCATCCCACGTCACATTGATGCGCGCGACCGGGTCAGGACGCCGCTGGGGCCGGATACACCGAAACCTTCTGGCGGTTCTTGTCCTTGAACTCGAACCGCACGACCCCGCCAACCAGAGCGAAAAGGGTGTCGTTGCTCGCGCGGCGAACATTCTTGCCCGGGTGGAAACGCGTGCCGCGCTGGGTGACCAGAATGCTTCCGGCGGTGACGGTTTCGCCGCCGTAGTGCTTCACGCCGAGATACTTGGGGTTACTGTTCCGGCCGTTTCGGCTGGATCCGACCCCCTTCTTGTGTGCCATGACTTACCTCACCCGAGCGTCAGATCGGTGACCCGCACTTCCGTGAACTTCTGACGGTGGCCGGTCTTCCGGCGATAGTTCTTCCGGCGCTTGAACTTGAACACGTAGATCTTGGGCTCCTTGCCCTCGCCCAGGACTTCGGCCTTGACCTTGGCGCCCTTCACCAGCGGCGTACCCGTCTTCACGGTGTCGCCGTCGGAGGAGAGCAACACCTCGTCGAACGTGAGCTTGTCGCCCGGCTTCTTGGCTGCCATCAGCGGCAGGCGGAGCGTCTGGCCCTTTTCCGCACGGTACTGTTTACCGAGGGCGCGAAAGATTGCGTACATAACTCCCCGTTCCAACGGTCCAAGCCGATATGAGCCCGTAAACGTAACCGGCACGTGGAGTTGAGGCAAGGGAACGGGTTAGGTCCGGCGAGCGTCAGGCGACGGCGTATAGCTCGGTCACGTCGCGACCAGCGGGGCGGCTCATCAGCCGGAACTCGTCGAGCCGCATCATGGGGTCGTCGCGCAAATCGATGTCGAGGCCGGTGATCTTGCCGAGGGCCTGGAGCAGCTTCGGCTCCTCCTCCAGCAGATAGAGGGCAACCTCCGGGTGGAGGCGCACGGAGATCTGGCGCTCGCGCTGCTCCTGCCCGGCCCGCTTGAGAGCTCGCTCCAGGCGCCGAGCCACGACCTCGGGGGTGAACACGCGTCCGGTGCCGGCGCAGGTGGGGCATTCCGTAGTCATCGAGTGCCAGAGCGAGGGACGCACCCGCTGCCGGGTCATCTCTACCAGGCCGAGCTCCGAAACGGCGAGCGCCTTGGTCCGGGCACGATCGCGGCCGAGGTGGGTGCGCAGCTCCTGAAGCACCTTGTCGCGGTTGCCACGCGACTCCATGTCGATGAAGTCGCAAACGATGATCCCGCCGATGTCGCGCAGCCGGATTTGCCGCGCAATCTCCCGGGCCGCCTCCAGGTTGGTGCGAAGGATGGTCTTTTCGGGGTCCTACTAGCCGGTGTAGCGGCCGGTATTCACGTCGATCGATACCAGCGCTTCGGTCGGCTGAATCACCAGCGAGCCACCGGTGGGCAGCTCAACCCGCGCCTTGAACAGGTCGCGGATCTCCGACTCGATGTCGAACTTGTCGAACAACGGCGTGGGCTCGCCGTACAGGTGCACCCGCCCCATCAGCTCGGGATCCACCTGCGTCAGATACTGCTCGATCTCGTTGTACAGCTCGCGAGAATCCACCCAGAGCGCGTCCACCTTGGAGCTGAACACGTCGCGGATGATGCCACGGGTAAGGCTGGTTTCGCGCTCAAGCAGCGCCGGCGCGCGCTTGATGAACGTCTTCTTGCGATTGATCCGGCGCCACCGGACCGTGAGCGACTCGATCTCCCGCCGGAAATGGTCTTCCGTCACGCCTTCAGCCACGGTGCGGACGATCACGCCACCTTCGTCCTTGGGCAGCAACTTCGCCACCATCTCTCGGAGTCGCTGGCGCTGCTCCTTGTTCTCGATCTTGCGACTGACTCCCACCTTCGAAGCGTAGGGCATGTACACGAGGAAGCGTCCGGCGAGAGAGATCTGCGCCGTGACCCGACACCCCTTGGTGCTGATCGGCTCCTTGGTGACCTGTACCGGGAGGACCTGGCCCTTCTTGAGGATGTCGGCGATGTTGGGCACCGCCCGCCGCGGGGTGACCTCGCGCTGACGGGCATCACCCGGCGCCCGCTCGACGCCACCGTTGCCCCGGTTGCGGCGGCGGCGTTCACGCCCTCTGCGCTCTTCAGGCTGGTCGGTTTCGACGGATGCAGCGGGGTTGGCGTCGACCTCCGGAGCATCGTCCTCGTCCGCTGGCTCCTCGTCTTCATCCGGCTCCAGCAGATCCGATGCGTGCAGGAAGGCACTCTTGTCCTGTCCGATGTCGACGAACGCCGCCTGAATTCCGGGCAGGACCGCTTCCACCCGGCCGAGATAGATGTCGCCGACGGTGCGACGTCGATCAGGATGATCCACCAACAGCTCGACCAGGCGGTCGTCTTCCAGAATCGCGACTCGCGTTTCCCGCTGGCTGCCGTTGATCAGGATCTCGCGCTTCACCCCGCGACCTCGCCCAGGATCTGCCGTGCGATGACCATCCGCTGGATTTCGCTGGTGCCCTCGCCGATCTCGCAGACCTTCGCGTCCCGCATCATGCGCTCGACCGGATACTCGGTGGTATAGCCGTATCCGCCGAAGATCTGGACTGCCTTGGTGGTGGCCCGCATGGCGAGCTCGGAACAATACAGCTTCGCCATGGCCGCCTCCTTCTTGAACGGCCTGCCGTTCTGCTTGAGCCACGCCGCGTGGTACAGCAGATGGGTGCCCGCTTCCAGCTCGGTGGCCATATCGGCCAGCTGAAAGTTCACGCCCTGGAAGCTGCCGATCGGCTTGCCGAATTGCCTGCGGATGCCGGCATATCGGAGCGCCTCGTCGTAGGCCCCCTCGGCGATCCCGATCGAGAGGGCCGCGATGCCGATGCGGCCCGCGTCGAGCGTCTTGAGAAAGTTGACGAACCCCTGGCCGGGGGTTCCCAGAACGTTCTCTTTCGGCACCACGGCGTCTTCGAACACCAGCTCACGCGTATCGCTGGCGCGCCACCCCATCTTGTCTTCCTTTTTTCCGGCTCGCACTCCCGGCGTCTTCGGCAGGTCCTCGCAGTGCCCAACGCCCAGCTTCCGCGCGATCTCACGGTCCACCGTGTCCTTCGTGACGATGAAGCTGGTGATTCCCTTGTTCCCCGGGCCGGGCTCGGTGCGGGCGGTGACGGAGAAGATCTCGCCCACCCCCGCGTGCGTGATGAAGATTTTCGATCCGTTCAGCAGGTAGTGGTCGCCTTTGTCCACCGCGGTCGTGGCGGTTCCACCGGCATCGCTCCCGGCGCCAGGCTCGGTGAGGCCGAACCCGCCCAGCACTCGACCGGATGCCAGGAGCGGCACGAATCGCCTGCGCTGCTCCTCGGTGCCGAACTCGACGATGGGTGACGTGCCAAGGTTGGTGTGAGCGCTGATGGTGAGGGCGTGGCTGGCGTCGACCTTGGCCATCTCGTGGATCGTGATGTAGTACGACAGCTGGTCCATCCCGGCGCCGCCGAGGTCTTCCGACCAGGGCACGCCGAGGAGGCCGAGCTCGCCCATCTTCTTCACATTGTCCCAAGGAAACGTCGAGGTGCTGTCGAGCTCGCGGGCGACCGGAGCGATCTCGGTACGGGAGAACTCCCGGACCATATCGCGCACCTGGTAGTGCTGCTCGTTGAAATACAGGGATAGGTCCATAGCGGGCCGGGCTGGGGTCTACGTTCGGGAAGCGTAACCGCAATATAACAGCGACATTACGGCTGCGATCATCGGCATCCGTCGCAGCCGATGCAGTTGACGTCACGCTCACCGAACCAGTCCAGCAATCGTTGCCGGCGGCAGCCGCGTGCGGCGATGTAGTCGCGCACCGCTTTGAGACGCCGCTCCGCGCGGGCGCGCCGCTCGCGGACCCCGGCCCAGCACACCGGACCCCGCTCCGGACGGAGCTCGAGGCGCAGGCGTTCGACCGACGCCGCGACCGCCCTCGGCAGGGTGCGGGCAACGGCCGGGGCATCCCAGACCCGCTGGCAGAGCGCGGGATCGGGAAAGGTGACGTCGAGCTGACGGCGGTGAACGGTGAGATCGGCTGGATGCCAGAGAGCGATGCACCGGCTTGGCCTGCCATCACGCCCGGCGCGGCCGGCCTCCTGGTAGTAGGACTCCGGCGTGGGCGGCACCGTCCAGTGCACCACGAGCCGGACATCCGGTTTGTCGATCCCCATCCCGAACGCACAGGTTGCCACTACAACCTCATGGCGGCCGCTGAGAAACTCGTGCAGCAGCTCGGCGCGCCGTTCGGCGGAAAGGCCGGCGTGGTAGGCCGCGGCGATCCAGCCATGCTGCCGGAGCCGGCCCGCGACTCGCTCAGCGAGACCTCGGGTCGGCACGTACACCATCGCGAGCCCGCCGGCCCCCGCGAGCAGATCGAGCAACCGAACCAACCGGTCGCGGTCGTGCTTCACCCGCAACACCCCGAACCAAAGGTTGGGCCGGTCGAACGAACCGACATGCACTTTCAGTGGACCCGGAGCTCCGCCCAGACGCTGCCCGAGACCCAAGCATTCGGCGATGTCCGCCCGGACCACCGGCGTGGCGCTTCCGGTGAGTGCGATCGTCTGTGGCTCGCCCAGGAGCCAACGAACCCGACGCAGTGCCCGGAAGCCGGGACGAAAATCGTGTCCCCACTCGCTGATGCAGTGCGCCTCGTCAACCGCCAGCAGCGTGGGCCTACCCACCAGAGTGCGAAGCCGTCGGGCCAGCGAGCCTAGCCGTTCGGGCGACGCGTAAAGAAGCGTCAACGATCGGTTGCCGAGGCGATCGATCACCGCCGCGCGCGCCGCGGGCGTCATGTTGGCGTGCAGGGCGGCCGCGGAGATGCCGCGCGCAACCGCGGCAGCGACCTGATCGTCCATGAGGGCGACGAGCGGCGTGACGACAACGGTGAGCCCTCCGAGAACCACGGCCGGCACCTGGAAGCAGACCGATTTGCCTCCGCCGGTGGGCAGGACCGCCAACACGTCGGAGCCGCCGAGCACCGCGGACACGATGGGGCGCTGCGACGGCCGGAACGCCGGATACCCGAATCGCTCGAGAAGGACTTGGCGGGCAAACGCGAGCGAGGCCATGCCGCAGCATGGCCTCGCCGGTCCCGCGCTCGCTCATCGGGACGGCGCGGGGTGGTGCACTACGACGCGAGCCCCTAACTCACGGGCCGGAGATCTTGAACCCGGCCGTAATGGGCAGGAGGCGCGTTGAGGAGCTGGTGCCATCAGCGCCCAGCCCGGCTCCGAACACGTTGTGCAAGCGGCTCTCGACGAAGATGGATCCTAGGCCGAGATTGAGATTGATTCCGGCCCCGCCGCTGAGACCGAACCGGGTGGCGTTGGCGTCCATCCCTCGCTGGAACCCGTACACCCCTGCTCCGCCGATGACGTACGGAACGACGGTCGACGTTCGTGACCGGCCGAATTCGTACACGATGTTGGCGGTGCCGCTATAGACCTGGCGGTGCGCATAGCTGATCGCGCCGGGTCCGACCCTTTGGTAGCTCCCGTCGAGCTGAAAACCGAGGTTCCCGCCGAAGGGGCGGAACTGGAGGAGCCCGATGCCCTGCCATCCGGCGCCGAGCGAGCCGGCATCGCCGGGCCCGCCAAAGCCCGGCGTGTTGCCGACCGGGACGGTGAGGCTCCCACCCAACCCAAAAGTCAGGGGCGACTGGGCCGGCAGTACGCCGGTGCCGGCCAGTAGGAATCCAACGACTGCCACAAACGTCGCAAGGCGCATAGATCGACCTCCACGAAGGGATTTCTCCGTCTTCACTTACCTTGGGAGTTTGTCGCACGTTCGTCAAGACCTTCCCCCTCTCACCCGAAACGCAAACCGCCTCACCGATCGGTGAGGCGGTTGACGGTTAGCCTACCGGAGTCGGCTTAGCTGCCGCCGCCGCCGAACCGGACGCCGACACTGACTGGAATGAACTTGGCGTCATCGCCCTCGCTGAACACGTTGTGGAAGCGGCCCTCGGCGAAGAAGGTGCCGCCGCCGAACGAGACATCGAATCCGGCGCCCGCGTTGAAGCCGAAGTCCGTTTCGGACTCGGTCGTGGTGGGCGCGTCGTCCCCCTTCAGGTCGAAGTTGTAGATACCGACGCCGCCGATGAGGTACGGGCGGAACCGGGTCTCCTCCGACACCGGGAACGAGAATACCACGTTGGCGGTGCCGTTGATGATCTGGGTCTTGAGATCGAGATCCAGCCCGCCGTCATCGACGCTCAACCGATGGAACATGCCGTCGATCTGGAAGCCGACGGGGATGGTCGCCGGTGCAAAGCGAACCATGGCGATGCCGTGCCAGCCCGTCTTGAGGGCATCGCCGGTGGAGCCGGTCGGAATGGTGACGCCGCCACCGAGGCCGAATGAGACCGGCGTCTGGGCCGACACGTCGACCGCCGCGCTGGTAAGCACGAACCCGAGCACTGCAAGACTCTTCACGACGCCGTTCATATCGCCTCCTCCTGATCGTTTGCTGGACAGACAACTTGCGTGGATTGCACGTCCAAAGCGCGCTGCCGCCGGGTGTGGGCAAGCAGCCTGCCACCTGAGGGCGTTTGGAGCATATACACGAAGTAGTATATCTGCAATGACTTGCAAGGTGGAACGACGACTACTCGTCCGGGCGGGCGGACCCGTTGCCCCTCGGCGAGGCCGCCCTCGACTTGCGACGTCCATCGATCATTCGCAGCACGAGAGCCACGCCGAGCAGCGCGATCGCGGCCCAAACCACCGCGCCGTACTCGAGCGCGGCACCGAGGCCGCCGAGCAGAAAGCCGACCACGGCGATGGCATGACGGAATGCGATCAGCGGGAGAGGAATCGCTCGATCCGTTCGCGAAAGTCCGGTGTGCTGCGGGCAATGGCGTTGACCCGCGCGCCGAGCCGCACCCCCTCAGTGAAATCCCGGCCATCGAGCTCGTACAGGAGCTTCTTGGTGAGCGCGAGCGCCGTTGGGCTGCCGTCGACCAGCGGACGCACGATCGAGTCGACAGTCTGGTCGAGCTGGGCTTCGGGTGTCACCCGCGTGATCAATCCGAACGTGGCTGCCTGCTCCGCCGAAATGATCCGCCCGGTGGCGGCGAGGTCGAAGGCCACTCGCTCGCCCGTCAGGCGGCGCAGAATGACCATCACCATCGCGGGGACAAATCCCCGTTGCATCTCGGGGTAGCCGAACCGGGCGCCGTCGGCGGCCACGACCAGGTCGCACGCCGTGGCGAGACCGCAGCCGCCAGCCAAGGCGTTGCCGTGCACCCGCGCCACCACCGGCTTCGGCAGGGCGCGGAGCTTGACGAACAGTGTGCCCAGCCGGAGGGCGTCGGCTTCGTTGACGGCTGTCTCCCGTCCCGCCGACGCCAACTGCTCCGTGAGATCCGCGCCGGCGCAGAAGTCGCGCCCCTCTCCGCGGAGCACCACCACACGCACCTCGGCATCCAGGTCGGCCCCGTCGAGCTCGGCGCTCAACCGGTCGATCAGCTCCGCCGAGAGCGCGTTCCGCTTGTCCGGACGGTTGAGCGACAGCGTCCGCACCGCGCCGTCGTCGCGAACCAGCAGTACGTCAGCCACGACCGAAACGCCGCGCAATCTGGGGGGGCACCGGGATCTCCATCCGAAGCAGTGCGGTCGAGTAGACCTTTCCCTGGGCGTCAGTCTTGAGCGAGATGGTGCCACCGCCATCCAGGGCGTCGTGCAGGAGAAAGTTCAGCGCTCCCAGGTTGGGCAGCTCGAACCGCTCGACCCGACTCACCATGCCGCGAAAGTGCCGCCGCACCCGAGCCGCCGTCACCTCACGGGCGAGTAGTGGATAGAGCTCCGGCTCCAGCGCGATGAGGCCAACGTTGGCCGTGTTGCCCTTGTCCCCCGACCGGGCGTGAGCGAGCCAACGGAGCTGGACGGCCGGATGGCCGGATGGCCGGACGGCCGGTGGTTTCTTGCGTGAGCTCCGGTTCCGTGTCGTCATTCAGAGGCTCCGGTCTAACTGGCCATCACTTCCACCCGTACGTGTGGCTCGATCTCGCGCCGGTCGACCAGAGCCGGCCAATAGGCGACGATCTCTTCGACTGCGGGCCGCCCGCCTGCGAAACCGGTGACGCTGGGTGGACCGGTGAGGACGAGCGGTGCGATCTCCCGCGTGAACCGCTCCACCGGCGGTTTCTCCCGCGCCCGCACGCCGACACGGAGTTGAACCTCGGGCGCCTCCGGATCCGGGGTGCCGGCGAGCCTTCCGTGAGTGGCGTCAGCGCCGACGTACTCAGTGAGAATGTGCTCGTACCGAAGCCCGAGGTCCGCCAGGCGCGCTCGGAGGATCCGATCGGCCTGCCGGGCTTTCAGGAACGCGTCCGGCCAGGCGTAGACCAGGGTTCCGATCGCCTTCCAGCCGTAGGTGTACGCGATGCTCACCTTGAGCATCGGGGTCCGCGGGCCGCCCCGGATGCCCGACACGTGCACCCGATCCCGGCCCTGCTGGCGGAGCCGGATCGTCGTGAAGTCCGCCGTGCCGTCCGGCGTGATGTAGGTGCGGGGATCCCCCATCTCATACACCAGCTGCTCCGTGACCGACGCGACCGATACCACGCCACCGGTACGGGGATGCTTGGTTACGACGAACGTGCCATCCTCGGCCGCCTCGACAATGGGAAATCCGGGATTCTCCAGCCCGCGGACCCGCTGCCAATCCTTGAGCAGGTTTCCGCCCGAGCACTGCGCCCCGCATTCGATGATGTGCCCGGCCACGGTTCCGGCGGCGACGAGGTCCCACTGATCGCGGGACCAGCCGAACTCATGCACCAGCGGACCGAGGGTGAGACCCGTGTCGGTAACCCGGCCGGTGATCACGACATTTGATCCGCGGTCGAGCGCCTCGACCACCGGCGCCATTCCGAGATACGCGTTCGCGGAGACGACTGCGTCCCGGATATCCGACAGGGGCCGCCCGGTGTCCATATCGCGGAGCTCGTGCCCCTTCGCGATCAGCTCGTCGAGGCGGGAGAGGATGTCGTCCCCGCTCACCAATCCCACTCGGACCCTGCCCGCGAGTCCGAGCCGGCGGGCTGCTTCCAGTACCCGCTCCGCGCATCCCTGTGGATTCACTCCGCCGGCGTTGGATGTGACTCTCACGCCGCGCTTCATGATGGCCGGGAGGATGCGCTCCATGAGCGGCGGAAAGTCGCGCGCGTAGCCAAGTGAGGGATCTCGCGACCGCTGTTTCTGCATGATGGACATCGTCACTTCGGCGAGGTAGTCCATCATCAGGTAGTCGATGGGGCCGCCCTCGACCTGCCGAACCGGCGCCTCGAGCCAGTCGCCCCAGAAGCCTTGCCCAGCAGCCACGCGGACGACTTTGCTCATCGGGCCGAGGCTGGCGCGACCGGAAGCTCACGGGTCCAGGCCTCGGCGCGTGCCGTCGCCACGATCACGCCGAGCGGATCGAATCGCTCCGGAAGCGGCCAGGGCGAATCGGCGCGCTCGAATCGGGCCGCCAGCGACTCCCGCGGCGCGAGCCGCAACCGATGTGATCCGCTGGCGCCCGCGCCCAACGCAACCGCTGAATCGCCATACAGTCGGATGGTCGCAACGACCGTCCAGGGTTCGGCGCTTCCGGGCTCGGCAAGGCCCGGCAGCAGGTGGACCCTCAGTGGCAGGCTCGCGTGGCCCCGGGGAAGCGGGACCGGAAGCCGCCCGATGGCATAGTTGAGCGGGTGCTTCGCTAGGATGCGTCCGTCCTGATCGATGACGCTGACCCCGAAATCGGTGAACCGCGGCCACTGGCGCGGGTCCATGGACACGTCCACCACGGCGCGAGCCGCCCAAGCCGGCGCGGTGAACGGGACGAGGACGATGTCCCCGCCCTTTCGCGCCACGGTATCCGATCGCTCGGCTCCGATGACGAGCATGCGCACCTCGGCCTCAACCGGAGCGTCGACTGTACTCTCGAGCAGCGCGACGACCTGGTCCTCGCGGGTCTCCCCGAAGATGCGGAACGGCGCATGGTCCACTCGCACGGATATGGTCGCCCCGCCGAACGGGAGCCCCACCGCGTCGGCCTCATAGATGCCATTCACGACGTCACGACCGTCCACTCGGAAGACTGCGGCGCCGCTGTCGGCCCCCGCTTGAAGCTGCCCGCCGTCGCGGAACGGCATGCCCCCCGGCTCGTGCAGGGCGGCGATCGCCGCCTGGAGCCCGCTCCAGGTAGCGACCCGCAGGATGAACGGGCGCGCCGTGTCAGCGGTGATGAACGCCCGCTGAACGCCGCCTGCTTCCAGTCGAGCCGATTTGACCAGCTCCGCGCTGGCCGCACGATGCGGAATGACGACGCTGTTGATCAGCCGGAAGGCGGGCCCGGCGAGCGAGTCGGCCGACCACCCGCTGATCGTAGCCGAGTACAGCCCCGGGGTACGCATGAGACCGGCGCGATACCGCACCGTTATCGGAGTCCTACCTGGGCCGGCGGAGACCGTTCGCGGCGCGATCAGCCACGGCGCGCCGGACCGCAGCGTGAACGTGACTCGCTCGACGCCGGACGGGCGCACCAGCTCGAAGCGCTGGATGGTGTCGCCTGCTGACGCAAACCCCGCCCCGCGAAATGCGGCCGCTGGGCCGCTCCGGCCCGGTACGACGACGTCCACGTCGGGGGCAGCCGGGCCGCTCTCGAGCCAACGCCACGCCGCCTCCACATCGGGTTGTCCAGTGCCTTCCTCGATGAACGGCGCTTCGTTCTCGGGCCGGGCGGTGACCATAATCGCTTGCCGGATGGAGCGCGCATCGTGCGACCGACCGGTCTGTACCATGGCCGAGCGGAGCACGGCAACCAGCCCGGCCACGTGGGGGGCTGAGAAACTGGTCCCTTCCTTGATCTCGTCGCCCGTGTCGTATCGTGGTGTCGTCGAGTAGGCTACGCCGGGGGCGATCACGTTTGGCTTGGCCAGTTCCCCCCCTCGGGCACTGAACGCGGCGATCTGGTCGTCCGTGCCTCGGGGGATGAACGACGCCGGGACGGTAGCACCCACGGTGAGGGCGCGGGCGGCGGACGCCGGAAACCCGAGGGTCGAAAGACCCGGCCCGTCGTTCCCGGCGCTCACCACCAGTACCAGCTCCGGGTGGGCAGAGAGTATCGAATCCACCAGGGCATCGATCCGCGCCGCCCCTTCCCGTTCGTTCCCCACCCCGAAACTCAGGTTGAGCACCAGCGGAACCCGCCGCCGTTCGGCGAACCGGATGGCGTACTCGATGCCTTGCGCGATGCTGCCGGTGGTCGAGATCCCGCCGTGCGCGTCGTTCGCGATCTTGATGCCAAGCAGCTGCGCGCCGGGGGCGACGCCATCGAAATCTCGGACACCGTAGATATCGTTCCCGGCCGCGATCCCGGCCACGAAGGTGCCGTGGCCGGTGGTATCGAAGAACAGGTCCAGGACGGGGCGATCGCTCTGGTCAGCGAAGTTGGCGGCGAGGGCGAGCGGCGGGGCGCGACCGCGGCGCGCCCAGCCGAACGTCTGGCCGCCCGCGAGGTAATCGCGCACCGCGGTCTCGTTGGCGAGCGAGCCGTCGCCGTCGGTATCCGCGAACAATGCCCACCCGTCGGTCGCCCGAACGACCACCAGCGCGAGCGTATCGCCGACCGTGCCATCGCCGTCGAGATCGGCAGCGGGAGCTTCGCCCAGCGGAATCTCGTGGAGCACGCCGCCCCACCACGGGCCGTCCGCGTCGAGTGCGGCGACCCGGCCGAAGCCGGCGAGGCGGCGGCCGCCCACCACGACCGTATCTCCACGGGGCCGTATCTCCATGAGTGAGATCCGGCCTTCACCCGAGAAATCGCGGAGATCGACCACCTTCCGTTCGCCCGTGCTCGTGGTTCCGAGACCGGCCACGCTGGGGTCGATGCCGGTGTCCAGAACCCCAATGAGCACGCCGCGGCCGTCCCAGCTCGGGTGCGCCTGACGGAAGGCGTCGATGCGGGTGGCGCGGAGCGCGAGCCAGTCCCGCTCGCGGGCAACCTCAGGAGGGGCGACCCGTGGCTTCGGTGGCGTGGTGTCCGGCTGAACCACGGAATCCGGACGACGGAGGGGCGCGGGATGGATGTTGGGTTTCGGCCGCGCGGGTGCGGGGGGAGCGTCCGAGGGCTTGGGCTCCGGGGCCGGCGGCGGGGCGGGCTCCTTCGCGGTGCACGCGGCCAGGGCGGCGAGCAGCGCCATGGTGCTAACGCGAGGCGGCATCGAGCGGCGGCAGCACGAACGGGCCGAGGTGCGGCCCCGCGTAGTTGGCGGCCACACGAAGAAGGAAGGCCAGCGAGTCGCGGGTCTCCTCGGGGCCGACGATCGCGTCGACGAAGCCGCGTGCCGCGGCGAAGCGGGCATCGAGCTGCTGCTCGTAGTCGCCGCGCATGGATTCGATGACAGCCTGTTTGTCGCCCGGAAGCGGCTGCTTTGCCTTCTGGGCCCGCTCGATGTCCGGCCCATGCACGGCCATGACCGCCGACTCACCTTCCATGACTGCCATGCGGCCCGTGGGCCAGGACAGGATGAAATCGGGATCGAACCCCTGCCCCGCCATAGCGTAGTATCCCGCACCCGACGCGTGATTCACGGTGAGCACCAGCTTGGGGACCACCGCGGTTGCCATGGCCTCGACCCAGCGTGCGCCGGCCCGGATGATTCCGCTATGCTCGGCTTCGGGCCCAACCATGAATCCGCTAACGTCCTGCACGAAGAGCAGCGGCACGCGCTCGCGGCTGGCCGTGTCGATGAAGTACGCCACCTTCTCCGCGCTCTCGGTGTAGATGATGCCACCGAAACGCGGACGTTCACCGGGGCGCGCCTTGATCACTCCCCGCTGGTTGGCGATCACGGCCACCGGCCACCCTTCGATGTGCGCGTGGCCGCAGATCATCTCGCGCGCCACGTCGGGTTGGAACTCGTCCAGCTTGCCGTCGTCCAGCAGGCATGCGAGCAGGTGCCGCATGTCGTAGGACAACCGGTGATCCTGCGGCAGGATGTCGTAGAGGTCGTCGGCCGGACGGGCGGCGGGGCGTGGCGGCAATACCCGGTGACGCATGCCCTCGTGCCTCGGAAGCCGTCCCACGTATTCTCGAATCCGCGCGAGGCACTCCCCGTCGTTGGCGACGCGGTAGTGCGCCACCGCGCTGAGCTCGGTGTGGGTGCGGGCGCCGCCGAGGGTTTCGGCATCCACGGTCTGCCCGGTCGCACCCTTCACGAGGTTGGGCCCCCCGAGCCCCATGAAGCTGGTCCCCTCGACCATGAAGATCACGTCGGACAACGCGGGCAGGTACGCCCCGCCCGCGACGCAGCTCCCCATGACGGCGGCGATCTGCGGCACGTGCAGGAAGTGCCGCATGATCGAGTTGTAGTAGAACAACCGCGCTGCGCCGTATTGACCGGGAAACACGCCGCCCTGATACGGCAGGTTGACGCCCGCGCTGTCCACCAGGTACACGATGGGAATCCGCTGGCGCATGGCGACTTCCTGCGCCCGGAGCATCTTCGTGATGGTCTCCGGCCACCACGACCCTGCTTTCACGGTCGCGTCGTTCGCGACCACCACCACCTCCCGCCCCTCCACCACGCCAATCCCCGTGATGACGCCTGCTCCCGGCGCCTGGCCGTCGTAGCGGTCGTAGGCGACCAGCAGGCCCAGCTCGAACCAGGGCGCGCCGGAATCGACCAGCCGCTGGACGCGCTCGCGGGGCGCCAGCTTGCCCTGCGCGTGCATCTTCGCCACGCGCTCCGGGCCGCCGCCCCGCTGGAGGGTGGCCGCCAGCCGTCGGTATTCGTCGGTGAGTGTGCGAAGGCGTCCGGCCTTACCGGCCGGCGTGGCGGCGGTCACGACGGGACGGTCACGCGACAAGGTTCGTGGCGGCCCAGCTCCTGATGTACGCCACCAGATCCGACGTTGGCGTACCCGGCCCGAACAGCCGGCCGATCCCCTTCCCCTGCAGCGCGTCCATGTCGTCCTGCGGAATGATGCCGCCGCCGGTGACGAGGATGTCCGATCGGCCCTGCTGGACCAGGAGCTCGCGAACTCTGGGGAATAGCGTCATGTGCGCGCCCGACAGAATCGAGAGCCCGACCACATCGACGTCCTCCTGGATGGCGGCGGCGGCGATCATCTCGGGTGTCTGGTGGAGGCCGGTGTACACAACTTCCATACCGGCGTCGCGGAGCGCCGCCGCCACGACCTTGGCACCACGATCATGGCCGTCGAGGCCGGGCTTCGCGACCAGCACGCGAATCGGCCGGGCGGAAGCGGCCGCGGGCTCGGCGGCGTTCATCGCCGGAACCGAAGCAGCGCGGCAAGCCCGACGATCTCACGGCATGCCGTCTGGTCGTAGACCACATTGACGTCCACGCCCTGCCGGAGTCCGTCTTCGATCGCCTCGTCCACCACATCGAGCACCGGCACCGGGACACCCTCACCGCGGCATGTACCCTCGGTGAGGGTCAGCCGCCCCGAGCCCGTGCACCGGAAGCCGGGCTCTGCCGCGTCCGCGTGCACCAGCAGGGCCCGCACCTGGCCCCGCGCGAGCGCCTGCAGCGTCGGCGCGACCCCGTTCACCGCCCACCCGGTGCCGAGCCGCTCGCCCAGCTCGTGCACCAGGGCCCGTTCCGACGCGCGTTCCCATGCCTCTCTGACCGCCAGCGCCTGCTGGTGCACCTGCGCGGGGGTACACTCGCGCGGCGTGAGCTTCGCCGTGCCCAGCACCCGCTCGGCCAGATACGCGTGGAGGAACGGACGAATCGCATCGCTCTCGGCCCCGGCGCTGGCGAGCATCACACCATGCACCGGCCGGCGGCGGTCCAGCGCGAATAGCTCACGCGCGATGCCCTCGAAGTGCCGCTGCTTCTCCTCGCGAATCCGATTGTGGTAAGTATGCTCCCCCCACCCGGCACTGTCGCGATCGCCATGAAACCGGCCCCCGCGCGTGCTGTCGGCGCGCAGGCCGGGCAATTCGATGGCCTCGTACGCGCTCACGTCGAAAAACCGCGCGCTGGTGCGGTCGAACACCACCGCCAGCACCCGTCCGAACTCGTCTTCGACCGATGCGAGCTCTCGCACCAGCGGCGTTCGGTCGATAGCGAGGCGTGAGCGATGCACCAGCGGCAGGGGCATCACCTCGAACAGATTGGCGGCTTCGCACGCAAAGGCCGCGACTCCTTGCGTCGGCGGTAAGCTCGTTGGGCTCCGCAGATGGTCGACCACCCGGCCCAGGTCCCGCTCGGCCGCCTCCCGGGTGGGACGATCGAGACCGAGCCGCGCGAACCCTGCCACCGCGGCGCGCACGCGATTCTTCAGCTTGATCAGATACTTGCCGCGTGCGCGGTCCCGCGGCTCCAGCTTGATGTAGCAGCTGACCACCCGGTGATCGCCAGCGCGGGCCCCCGTAAGCCGGGCCAGCAACGCGTCGATCGCGGCCGTGGGCGACCCAGCTCGAGTGCGGCCACGGCGCTCAGAAGAAAACGGGCTCGCGATAGCTCCCATAGATTTCCTCCAACACATGCCGGATCTCGTAGAGCGTGCAGTACGCTCGGGCACAGTCCAGCATGGCGGGAATGACATTGGCGTCGGCGCGGGCGGCGGCGCGCAGTCCAGCCAGGCGTTCGGTCACCAGCGTCTGATCGCGGCGCGCGCGGAGGGCCCCCAGGCGCTGCCGCTGAATCTGCTCCGCCTCCTCGCCGACTTTGAGGATCTCGACCGGCGCTTCGCCCTCTTCGAGAAAATCGTTGACCCCGACGACCACCCGCCGCCCCTGCTCGACGTCGGCCTGATACCGAGCCGAGCTGCCGGCGATCTGGCGCTGGAACCAGCCGTTCTCGATCGCGCGGACGACGCCTCCCTGGGCGTCGATCTCGGCGAACAGACCACGGGCCTCGGCCTCGAGCTGCTCGGTGAGCGCCTCGACGAAGTGGGATCCCCCCAGCGGGTCCGCGACGTTCGGAACGCCGGTCTCGTACGCGAGAATCTGCTGGGTCCGGAGGGCGATGCGCACGGATTCCTCGGTGGGCAGCGCCAGAGTCTCGTCAAGCGCATTGGTATGGAGCGACTGGGTCCCTCCCAGCACCGCCGCCAGCGCCTGGTAGGCCACCCGCACGATGTTGTTGTGCGGCTGCGCCGCCGTGAGCGTGACGCCCGCCGTCTGGCAGTGGAACCGCATTTTCCAGCTCCGCGGATCGCGGGCGCTGTACTTCTCGCGAAGCGCGCGCGCCCAGATGCGTCGGGCGGCGCGCATCTTGGCAATCTCCTCGA
>DASSUE010000034.1:0-11631 GCA_035707305.1 Gemmatimonadales bacterium | reverse complement strand
GTCCTTCATCGGCCGCACCGCGACGATCCCCTCCGGCGTACGGCCGAGCATTCGCTTCGCGTCGAGACCGATCCCTCGAATCTCGCCGGTGGCCTGGTCCACTGCCGCAACCGACGGTTCGTTCAGCACCACGCCCTCGCCCTTCACCAGCACCAGGGTGTTTGCGGTCCCGAGATCGACCGCGATCTCGCTGGCCGGCCGCCAGAGGCGGCGTCCCGGCTTCCCATTGGCGGGCCCGCGGTCGTCCTGCGCGAGGATCGGCTCCTCGGACGTGAGGGACGACGTGTTTCCGATGGCGGTCATTGCAAGTATCCCCGGCCGGTTGCGGAATTCGGTTGGCAAGCGATCAGCTGATGCCGTATCAGGCACTTAGACCACTCCAGGGCAAATTGTGATCCAGAGACTCGAGTGGTGGCAGCTGGCCACCGCGCTGGTCCTCGGCGGGTCGCTGCTCGAACCCAAGCCGTTGGTGCGGGCCGCCCTGGCTGGCCTGGTGCCGGCGCTGCTCGGCGCGGCTGCGTTGGCGGTTGCCGAGTTCGGCACCGCACCATATGTCTCGGCGGGCATTGGACTTATGCTGGTAGGCGCGATCCTGCCGTTGCTCCCCGCCTGGGGTGCCGTCCGGGGACACGCCCCAGGTTCGACCCGATCGCTGCCGGGCGCCGTTATCCTGGGCGTTGCCGGCGGGGCGATCATCATCCGGGTGGCGAGCCTGATCGCGTCGATCGAAGCGTGGTCCGCCCTGGCGTGGGCGCTTCTGGCGCCGGCCGGCTGGTGGCTTCTCGTGAGCATCGGGCGCGTCGCGCGGCTCGGTACGGCGATGACCTGGCTCGACCGGCAGGTTCTGGCGCGGCAGCCGCCCAGCACCCTGACAGCCACTTCACGGGTCTCACGGGTCGGAGCGGTAGCGCTGGGAATCGGAGCGCTGCTGGCCGGCCTGGCCCCGGACCTCTGGCTCTTGATGCTGGGGCTGGTGATGGCGGCGGTTGGCGCCGAGCTGGTGTTCCGGCCGGGGCGACGAATGCCGGTGCTTCTGATCATCACGCTGCTCGCCCTGCTGCCGTGCTGGCTGATCGACACAGTCGCCGGGCCGGTTGGATCGCGACTGGACACACTCGCTGATGTCCCGATGAGCTCAGCGGCGGCGCGGCTCGCCGCGCTCCCGCTCGGCCTCGTCGCCTGGGCGTGGATGGGACTGTGGCCGCTTCACGGCGTGGTGCAGCCAGTGATGCTGGCGCCCCTGGGCGCGCTGCTCTGGCTCCGATTCGCGGAACCCGTGGCCCACGAAGGCCTCGCGCACTGGCAGCCGCTGTTCGTCCTGCTCGCGGTGGTGGGGCTGTGGCATGCAGCCTGGGATGGCCGTCTGGGTTCTGTGCTCGTGGCGCTCGGCTTCGAAGCCCTCGCGAGCGTCGCTTCAATTTCGGGACTGGCCTTCGCCGTTCTTCTCGTGGCGGCGTTTGCGTTCAGGCTGCCGAAGCCGTCCGGTGGCGCGGCGCGCACCGCGTTCGGAGCGGCGCGGCGCCTCGGGTTCGTGACGGCGGGGCTGGGCGCGATGCTCGCCTTTGCCGCGGGACTCGGTGCTGAAGTCGTTCTTACCGCATTCGCGGCCGCGGGACTAGCGTACGGCTTTCGAGCCGCTTCCCCACTCAACGATCTGTGACCCCGCTTGCTCTGCTTTCGCTCCTAGCGTTTGCCGCGCCCGGCGATACGACCCTGGTGATCAACGCCGTCGTCGTGGATGGCACCGGGGCTCCCGCCCGTCGAGCCAGCGTCCGGATCGCCGATGGCCGGATCCTCGCCGTGGGAGCACTCCAACGGTTGCCCGGCGACCGGCTGGTCGACGCACGTGGAATGGTGCTGGCACCCGGATTCATCGACACGCACTCACACTTCGACGACAGCCTGCTGGTCCGGCTCGACGCGCTCCCGGCGGTGAGCCAGGGGATCACCACGATCGTGGTGGGACAGGACGGCGATCAGCCCTACCCGCTGGCTGATTTCTTCGGCCGGCTGAAGGCCACGCCCGCGGCCGTCAACGTCGCCGCGTACGCCGGCCACGGCACGATCCGGACGGATGTATTGAAGGATGACTTCCGGCGCGCGGCGTCCGCGTCGGAAGTTGCCATGATGCGCCAGCGGCTGGAACGGGAGCTGGCCGCCGGTGCGCTCGGCCTCTCGACCGGTCTCGAGTACGATCCCGGCATCTACTCGGCTCCGGATGAGGTTCTTGCGCTCGCCCGGGTCGCGGCCGCAACCCGCGGCCGGTACATCAGCCACGTGCGCAGCGAGGACCGCCGCTTCTATTCCGCGGTGACCGAGCTGCTCACGATCGGCAGGGAAGCTCGCCTGCCGGTACAGATGTCCCACGCCAAGCTCGCGATGCGGAGCTTATGGGGCAGCGCGCCGAAGCTGCTGGAGCGGTTGGACAGCGCGCGGAAGGCCGGCATCGACGTCACGTTGGACGTCTATCCTTACACCTACTGGCAGTCCACCATCACCGTGCTGTTTCCCGGGCGGAACTTCGCTGATTCTGCGGAGGCAGAGCTGGTGCTGGCCGAGGTCGCGGCGGCGGACGGCATCCGGATCACGCATGCGGCGGACCGATCCATCGCCGGCCGGACCATCGCGGAGATCGCGCGGGCTGCTGGCGAGGCGCCGGTGCTCACGCTGATGCGGCTGGCGCAGCGCGGCGACTCAACCGAGCGCGCCGGCGACGACTACATCGGCATCATCGGGACCAGCATGGCCGAGGAGGACATCGCGACGCTGCTGGCGTGGCCGCACGCGAACGTGTGCAGCGACGGCGGCACCGACGGCGGCCATCCGCGGGGCTGGGGGGCGTTTCCGCGGGTGCTAGGCCGGTACGTACGCGAGCGCAAAGTGCTCACGCTGGAAGACGCCGTGCGAAAGATGACGTCGCTGTCCGCCGCGCACGTGGGCCTCCCGGACCGCGGAACGATCGCGCCGGGAAAGCGGGCCGACCTGGTCCTCTTCGATCCCAAGACGGTGGCCGACCGATCGACGCCTGCCGCACCCACCGCTCCACCCGCCGGCATCGTCCGGGTGTGGACCAATGGCGTCGAGGTCTACCGCGACGGGAAGCCGACCGGTGCCCGCCCCGGGGCGGTGCTCCGTCGCGCCGACATCCGCGGATGAAGCGGGCAGCGCTGCTGGCTGGTCTGGCGGTAGTCGCGCTCGCAGCGATCGTGCTGTTGCGCACGGCACGGTTGCAGAGTCGTCAGGTCACCCCGCCGCCACCGCGGCCGATCGTGTTCGATACTGCCGCCGCTGCCTCGCGGCTGGCCGAGGCGATCCGGGTACGGACCATCTCGCGAGAGGACGGGCCGGCGGCCGACAGCGTGTTCGCGCGGCTCCACGCAACACTGGCCGCGGCGTTCCCGCGGACCCATGTCGCGCTTTCCCGCGAGCGCATGGGCGGGAGCCTGCTCTTCACCTGGCCGGGGACCGACCCGTCGCGCCCGCCCATCATCCTCACCGGTCATCTGGACGTCGTCCCGATCGACCCGGCCAGCGAATCACGCTGGACCCATCCGGCGTTTGCCGGCGTCGTGGCCGATGGGTTCATCTGGGGCCGCGGCGCGATCGACGACAAGGGCAGCGTCCTGGCGATTCTCGAGGCGATCGAAGCCCTGCTGGTCGAAGGCTTCGCACCGGCCCGCAGCGTGTATCTCGCGTTCGGCCATGATGAGGAGATATCGGGCCTCGCGGGTGCGAAGCGGCTGGCCGCGGCCCTCGCTGCGCGGGGCGTGCGGGCCGACTGGGTACTGGACGAGGGAGGCGCGATCACCCAGGGACTCGTACCCGGGGTTTCGGCACCGGTCGCTGTCGTAGGCATCGCGGAAAAGGGATACGTGGACGTCGAGCTCGTCGCGACCGATGTCGGTGGCCATTCATCCACGCCGCCCGCCCATACCGCCATTGGCCGGTTGGCGCGGGCCATCAACCGGATCGAGGAGCGGCCGTTTCCCGCCCGTGCGGCGGGCGCTACCCGCGCGCTGCTCGAGCATGCCGCCCCGGAGATGTCGCTCCCCTACCGCATCGCCTTTGCGAACCTGTGGCTGTTCCAACGACCGGTGCTGGCCCGTTTCGCGGAGGACCAACGGAGTGCGGCGGCGGTGCGCACTACAACTGCGGTGACCGTCGTATCCGGCGGGACCAAGGCCAACGTTCTGCCCACGGAGGCCCGCGCGGTGGTCAACTTCAGGACTCTGCCGGGAGACTCCGCGGTCGCCGTGATCGAGGCCGTGCGTCGGGCGGTGGACGATTCAGCGGTTGCGGTGCGCGCCCTGCACGAGCCTAGCGAAGCGTCGGCGGTATCGTCCCCCGACTCCGAGGGGTACCGCGCGGTGGCCGCCGCGATCCGGCAGACGTTCCCCGGCACGGTCGTGGCCCCGTACCTGGTCATCGGGGCCACCGACGCGCGGCACTACGCCGGGCTCACCTCCACCATGCTCCGCTTCGCGCCCGGCTTCGAGACCGACACCACCCCGCCACGCGCCCACGGCACCGACGAGCGGGTCGGCGTCGGTGAGCACGCGCAGGCCATCCGGTTCTACGCGCAGCTCATTCGTGACGCCGCGCGTTGACCGCCGCCACGGAACGCGGGCATATTGGGCCGCTGACGATCGGCACCGACTCCGTCGGCGAACAGTGCATACCAGAGGACCCCATGGCTTTCACCCTTCCCCCCCTGCCGTACGACTACAACGCGCTGGAGCCGCACATCGACGAGCAGACGATGCGGATCCATCACGACAAGCATCATGCGGCGTACGTGAACAATCTGAACACGGCGCTCGAGGGCCACACCGAGCTGCAGTCGAAGACGATCGAGCAGATACTCGGCAAGCTCAACGATGTGCCCGAGAACATCCGCACCGCGGTTCGCAACAACGGTGGCGGTCATCTCAACCACACGTTGTTCTGGGAATGGATGCGGCCGGGCGGCGCGAAGGAGCCCGGCGGCGCGCTCGGCGACGCGGTGACCCGCACCTTCGGGTCGTTCGCGGCATTCAAGGAGCAGTTTGGAAAAGCCTGTGTCGGCCGCTTCGGCAGCGGCTGGGGATGGCTCACACTCGACGCCAAGGGATCGCTGGCCATCGAGAGCACTCCCAATCAGGATTCGCCGGTCATGGACGGCAAGACGCCCATTGTCGGCTGCGACGTGTGGGAACACGCCTATTATCTCAAGTATCAGAACCGCCGCCCCGATTATGTCGCCGCGTGGTGGAACGTCGTGAACTGGACCGAGGTGGGAAAGCGCTATGACCAGGCCCGGCGGTAGGCCGGACCATGCCCCCCACTCCGACGATCGGCTCCACGGCGCCCGACTTCACGTTGCCGTCCACCGCCGGCCGCGACGTGACCCTGTCGTCGCTCCGGGGGAAGAACGTGCTGCTCGCGTTCTTCCCCCTCGCCTTTACCAGCGTGTGTACCCGCGAGATGTGCGAGTTCAGTGAGGACTACGCGCAATACGGCAACGCCTCCACTGAGGTGCTGCCGATCAGCGTCGATTCGATCCCTACGCTCAAGGAGTTCAAGCAGAAAGAGCGGCTGGGCGTGGATCTGCTGAGCGATTTCAAGCGCGAAGTCAGCCGGAAGTACGGTGTACTCCTGGACAGCTTTTTCTCCGCCCGCGCGTACTTCCTGATCGACAAGACTGGTGTGCTCCGCTGGTCCTTCGTGGAGGAGACCCCGGGCACCAAGCGAGCCACGGCGGACCTCGTCGCGCAGATTCAGCGGCTGTAGCCCGTCGCCGCGGGGCGGTGCTACCTTGCGGCAACCGTCCCGGATCTCATGCCGAAAGCCGACCGAGCCGCCCTGCGCGGTGGAGAAACCGTGCTGCTGGTGGACGATGAACCGTCTATCCGACGGACCGCCAGCAGGCGCTCGCGGCCGTGGTGTGACCAACGGGCGACGCCCTGATGACGCGACTGCTGATCGCGGCGGGGATGCTGCTTCTGATGACGGGGTGCGCCATCGAAGATCGTACCCCGACCGGCACGCGCCGAGACGACGAGGCCATTCAGCGATTGCTGGTTGCCTACGCGCGTGGCATCGAGTCCGGCCGGTGGGAGGATCTGCGCGCGTTGTGCTGGGACGAGGCGACGGTCCATCTCGCCACCCCGAACGGCAACCGCGTGCTGCCCATCGACTCCGCCCGCAGTCGTCTGGTGCCCCAGAACGGAGCACCAATGGAGATTCGCGTCCTTCGCTCCGACGCCCGCCAGGAGGGTGATCTCGCGGCCGCCTGGCTGGTAAGCGGGCGCCGCCCGGCCTCGACCGCGGGCGCGCCGGAAATCGATTGGACCGAGCATTTGGTGCTCCGGCGAATCGGCGGAGAGTGGAAGATTCTCGTCATCGCCCCGGCCAACGGGGTTCGCCCCCGGAGTTGACGGCCATGGAGCGTCCGCAAGACCCCCCGCTGGCCCTGCTCGCGTCGGTCGGACGACTGCTCAACGCGGGGAATGGCCTGGAGGCCACGCTGGCAAGCGTCGCCGACGCGGTGCGAACCCGGCTCCCGGCAGCCAGCGTGGTACTGTGGCTCCGGGAGACGGGTCGCACGACTTGGCACGCGATCGGCGCGCCGCCGTCCGCGGCGCCGGCCGGAACGCTGGCCTCGCTCGACCAGCTTCCGGCGCCTGCGCGCGGCGTCATCCGTCTGCCGCTGATACACGAAGCCGACCGGTTGGGTGTGCTGGAAGCGGCCCTGCCCGATGGCCCCGACCGCCGCACGGACCTGCTCGACGTGCTGGCCGGGTTTCTCGCGCCGTACCTCGCCGGCGCCGAGCTGTCGGTGGATCTCGCGCATGAAGTGGCCATCCAGTCTCGCGAGATCGACGAGCAGCGGCGGTTCATCAGCCTCGTCATCGACAGCCTGCCGGTCGGTCTGTACGTCGTGGACCGGGAGTACCGGATCCAGATCTGGAATCGCAAACGCGAGACCGGAACCCAGGGTGCGCGGCGGACCGATGTGATCGGTCGCGCGGTGTTCGACGTGCTCACCCGGCAGCCGGCGGCCATGTTGCGGGCCGAGTTCGACCGCGTGTTCGAAACCGGCTTGACCATCCAGAACGAGATCGAGACGACCGCGGGCGGCGAGACGCGCTGGTTCCGGCTGACCAAAATCCCGATGCGGCTCGAGGGCGACGCGATCACTCACGTGATCACCGTCGGCGAGGACGTGACTGAGGCCCGCCTCACCCAGGCCCAGATCCTCCAGAGCGAGAAGCTCGCGGCGATCGGCCATCTCGCCGCGGGCGTCATGCACGAGGTCAACAACCCGCTCGCGACCATCGGCGCGTGTGTCGCGGCCATCGAGGGCCGGCTGGACGACCGCGACCCGGTGGCTCAAGCCACGGTGCGCGAATATCTCCAGATCATCGACAAGGAAGTCGAGCGGTGCACCGGAATCGTGAATGGGCTCCTCGACTTCAGCCGGCCGAAGGGCCGTGCCAAGAAGACGCTGTCGCTCAACGCCGTGGTCGAGGATGCGCTGTTCCTGCTCAAACACCACCGGCGGTTCGGCCAGCTCGCCGTCACCCGGGAGCTCGATCCCCGGTTGCCGCATGTGGTCGCCAACGCGGAGCAACTGGTCCAGGTACTGATGGCGCTGCTGCTCAACGCGGTCGATGCGATGGAGCGGGGTGGGCGGCTCACGGTGCGCACCGCCCGAAGCCGGTCGCGTCCCGAGGAGGTGTACGTGGACGTGGAGGACACCGGGCCCGGCATTCCGCGGTCGGAGATGTCGAAGATCTTCGAGCCGTTCTACACCACCAAGCCCCAGGGCGAGGGGACCGGGCTGGGGCTGTCGATCTGCTACGGGATCGTGCGCGAGCACTCGGGGCGGATCGAGGTGGAGAGCCAGCCGGGCGAAGGCGCCCGCTTCCGGGTGGTGCTCCCGGTGAGGGCCTCATGAAGGTTTTGGTGATCGAGGATGACCGCACCGTCGGCCAGTACGTCAAGCGCGGGCTCGAGGAGCACCGCATCCACGCCGATCTGGTGGATGACGGTATGGAAGGGTTGCGGCTCGCGTCGGGCGGCCTCTACGACCTGCTGGTCCTCGATCTCCGGCTCCCCGGCATGACTGGACTCGAGGTCCTCCGAACCTTGCGCGACCGTGGGATCACGACGCCGGTGCTGGTGCTGACCGCGCAGGACGCGGTGGATTTCAAGGTGCAGGCGCTTCGCATGGGCGCCGACGACTACGTGACCAAGCCGTTCGCGTTCGAGGAGCTGCTGGCGCGGGTCGAGGCGCTGAGCCGGCGCCCCAAGGAGCTCAAGTCGCCGGTGTTGCGCGTGGCCGACCTGGAGCTCGACACCGCGACCCACGAAGTGCGCCGCGGCTCGCGCGCCATCGAGCTCACGCCCAAGGAATACTCCGTGCTGGAGTATCTGATGCGCCACGCCGGACGGGTGCTGTCCCGGACGCTCATCACCGAATACGCCTGGGACTATCACTTCGACCCCGGAACCAACATCGTAGACGTGGTGATCAACCGGCTCCGGAAGAAGGTCGATTCCGGGCACGAGGCCAAGCTGGTGCACACCGTGCGCGGGGTCGGGTACGTTGTGAAGGGGTGACATGACCACCATCCGCCGCCGCCTGGCCTTGTGGTACACGGTGGCGCTGGGCCTGACGTTGCTGGGGTTCGGCGCTGCGCTCTATTACGAGCGCCAGCAGTCGACGCTCGAAGAACTCGACCGGCGGTTGTCGCTCGAGGCCGACATCGCCACGCGCTGGCTGGTCGAGTCCTATCGGGTGCTCGGACCGCTAGTCCCCGATGCTTCGAGCCCCGCGCTCGACCCCGGCATCAGCGCCTACCTCGAAGCCTTCCGCGACTACCTCATCGTCGTCGATACCGCCGGCAACGTGATCGGGCTTTCGGGCGTGACCCGTCCTCTCGCCGCCGCGGAATTCCAGCAGCTCGCGGCCGCGCTGTATCCGCCACCTAACCGGAGCGTCTCGGGGACCGTCGACTTCGAGCCGCCCCTCGGACCGGTGCGCTACTACGCCACCCCGCTGGGGACCCCGGGAACCGGGGTCGCGGCGCTCCTCGTCGCCACCTCGGTCGCGAACGTGGCGTTCGGCCCGGCCGAGCTGCTCCGTTCGATGCTCGTGATCGCGCCGGTCGTGCTGCTCGGAGCGGCCGCGCTGGGTTGGTGGCTCGCGGGCACGAGCGTCCAGCCGCTGCTCGGAATCATCGACGAGCTGGAGGCGATCACCGACGGTCGCAGCCTGCACCGTCGACTGGCCGTACCCCGCTCGGGCGACGAGATCCAGCGGCTGGTCGTGACCTTGAATGGAATGCTCGCGCGCCTCGAGCAGAGCTTCGCCAGCCTGCGCCGGTTCACCGCGGACGCGAGCCACGAGCTCAAGACGCCGCTGATGGTCCTGCGTGCGGGAGTGGAGC
This sequence comes from Gemmatimonadales bacterium, assembly GCA_035707305.1. GTDB lineage: Bacteria > Gemmatimonadota > Gemmatimonadetes > Gemmatimonadales > GWC2-71-9 > DASQPE01. The sequence goes on along the minus strand of DASSUE010000034.1, from coordinate 2,197 downwards.
GCGGGCTCACCCATCCGCAGACGCCGCGCGATGTCATGCAGGGATTGGACGAGACGCTTGATCAGATCAACCAGATGACCGAAATGGTTGACGATCTGCTCACGCTCGCCCGCGCGGACGAAGGACGCGCCCCGCTCGCCCTCGAGGAGACCGATCTGCGCGAATTGGTGGCCGATGTGTCGGAAACTGCGGGGATGCTGGGGGAGGATGGAAACCTCACCGTCACTACTGAGATCCCTGACGAGCCGGTCCGGCTCGCCGTCGACCGGCACCGCATCCGTGAGCTGCTGCTCAACCTTGTCACCAACGCCATCAAGTACACGCCACCCGGCGGCGTCGTCGGCCTCACACTGGGTGCCGCCGAGGACTACGCGACCCTGATGGTGACCGACACCGGGATCGGGATCGCTCCCGGTGATCTGCCTCACATTTTCGATCGCTTCTGGCGGGCGGATCCGGCCCGCTCCCGCACCGGCGACCGCCCGGGCGTGGGGCTAGGCCTGGCGATCACGAAGTGGATCGCCGAGGCCCACGGCGGCAGCATTACGGTGCAAAGCCGGCCGGGCCGTGGGTCGGTATTTACCGTCCGGCTGCCGCGTAACGGGCGAGAACGGCGCGGCCTGTAACATTTCCCCGTTCTCGCGTGTTGCATCGCCCCTCTCGACTGTTCTCGCCGTTCTCTCATCCATTTGTCATCGAACTGTCATCCTCGGTCAACTGGCGCGCCATCAGGCCAAGCGTATCTTCTCGCCACCTGAACCGCACGTGAGGAGGTTTCCGCGTGTTCGAGAATCTCATCGAGTCCAAGCCGAAGAGACAAAGGACCTTTGGGCAGAGCGTGGTCTCTGTCATCGTGCACGGGATCCTGATCTTCTTCGCTGTGAAGGCCACCCAGGGCGTGGCCGAAGCGGTGGACGACGGGCCGATCGACACCACCATGGTGTTCCTGAAGCCCCCTGAGCCCCCGCCGCCCCCACCGCCGCCCCCACCCGAGGAAGTCGTCGTCGTCCAGAACCCGCCGCCGAAGGGGTTCCAGACTGTCGTGGCGCCTACGGACATTCCGAAGGACATCCCGCCCATCGACTTGAAGGAAAAGGCCTTCGATCCGAAGGACTTTACCGGCAAGGGCGTCGAGGGCGGCATCGCGACGGGTGTCGTCGGCGGCAAAGGTCCCGTGGACGTGAAGGCGGAGGTCTTCACCGAGGCCGAGCTGGACGATCCAGTCCAGCCGATCACCCAGCCGCAGCCGCGCTATCCGCCGGTGCTGCAGAGCGCGGGGATCGCGGGCTCGGTGGACATGCAGTACATCGTGGACACCACCGGGCATGCCGAGCCGGGGTCGTTCAAGGTCCTCAAGTCGACCCACCAGGCGTTCGAGGAGCCGGCCCGCGAGGCCATCATGAAGTCGGTTTTCAAGCCGGCCCGCTTCCGCGGTCGCGCGGTGCGGCAGCTGGTGCAGCAGCGCATGTCGTTCAAGATCGGCCAGTAATCAGGAACCTCCAGGAGGCAGTCTACAATGGGCGTTGATCTTATCCATCTATGGGCGCAGATGGGCTGGTTCGCCAAGGGCATCGTGTTCGTCATGGCGATCATGTCGGTCTACTCGCTCACGATCGTGATCACCAAGCTGATCGCCATCAAGCGGAGCGAGGCGGAGACCCGGAAGTTCGCCCCGCAGTTCTCGCGCGCGATCCAGGAGGAAAACCTGGACCAGGCCATCGCGCTGGCCGAGAAGAACAAGAAGAGTCACGTGTCCCGCGTGCTGGGTGAGGCGCTGGCCGAGGTGAAGCCGCTGCTGCGCGACCGGGCCACGATCACCGCTGCCGACATCAACTCGGCGGAGCGGGCGGTCGAGCGCCAGATGCTGATCACCCTCGCCGACTTCAAGCGCGGCCTGGGCGTGCTCGGCACCACCGGCTCGACGGCGCCGTTCGTCGGTCTGTTGGGCACCACCATGGGTATCGTGAACGCGTTTACGGGTATGGCGGCGCAGGGCGCCTCCGGCGGTCTGGCGGGCATCTCGGCCGGTATCGCCGAAGCGCTGATCACCACCGCCTTCGGTCTCCTGGTCGCGATCCCCGCGGTGTGGGCGTACAACTACTTCACCACCAAGATCGAGAACTTGACGGTCGAGATGACGTACACGTCGAAGGAGCTGATCGACTACCTCATCAAGAGCGTGGGCAGCGAGTTCGGC